>NZ_CANPVO010000005.1 GCF_947581785.1 Candidatus Palauibacter polyketidifaciens
GGTTCACAGCGGCGCCCGCCACAACCGCACGGCCCCGGTCATCTGGACCCGCCGCAAGTACGTCCGCAAGCCGCGGAAATCCCCGCCGGGCACGGTGACCGCGGACCGCGTGCAAACGATCTTCGTCGAACCGGATTCGGACCTCGTGAAGGCGATGGCCCGGCGCACGGAGGACGCATGAACGCGAAGGCGGCCGACGTTCCGCCGGGAACGTCTCGTGACCGGGACCCGAAGCTCGACCGCGCCCGCGGCTGCCTCATCGGCCAGATCGCCGGCGATTCGCTCGGCAGCCTCGTCGAGTTCCAATCGGCCGAGGACATCCGCGACCTCCATCCCGAGGGGATCCGCGACCTCCGGGACGGGGGCACGTTCGACACGCAGGCGGGGCAGCCGACGGACGACTCCGAGATGGCCATCGCGCTGGCGCGCACGCTGATCGCTCGCGGCACGTACGACCCGGAGGCGGCGAACCGCGCCTACTGCGAGTGGCTCGACTCGGACCCGTTCGACTGCGGCCTGACGATCCGCGATGGCCTGCTCGGAGATCCGCGCCGCGAGAGCCAGGCCAACGGGGCGCTCATGCGCATCGCTCCGCTGGGCATCTTCGGCTCCCGTCATCCACTCGACACCGTCGCGCGCTGGGCGCGGGAAGACGCCCGCCTGACGCACCCGAACCGCGTCTGTCTCGACGCGAACGCCCTCTTCGCGATGGCGCTCGCCAACGCGATCGACAGCGGCCCGACGCCGAGCGAGTTGTACGAACGGATCGTGACGTGGGCGAACGAGGGGGAGATCTGCCCGGAGGTGCGGGCGTGCGTCGGGGAGGCTGCCGGCGGGCCGCCGGAGGACTACATGACGCACATGGGCTGGGTCCTGGTCGCGTTCCGCAACGCGCTGTGGCAGTTGCGGCACGCCCCATCGCTCGAAGAGGGCGTGATCGACAGCGTGATGAGGGGCGGCGATACCGACACGAACGCCGCGATCTGCGGAGGGCTCCTGGGCGCCGTCTACGGGCTGGAGGCCGTGCCCGCGCGCTGGACTGCGGCGATCCTCCGTTGCCGCCCGGAAGCAGGCCGACCCGGCGTTAGGCGGCCGCGTCCGAAGGCGTACTGGCCGGTCGACGCCCTCGATCTCGCAGCCCACGTCGCGCGCCCGAAACCGCCCGCGACCTGAAGCCGCGGCGGGCCCGGGTCGTATCAGCGGGCCTCCAGGAGCGCTCGGATCGCGGCCACTTCCTCGCGGATCGAAGTTGCGGTGCGAGCCGTCGCGCGGTCAGAGGCCGATCGAGCCTTCGAGAGAGGATCCGGGGACGTGGAACGCGTCGACGAGAGGGATCGCCTGGGGACGGATCTCGGCGCAGAGCGCGGTCACCGTGCGGCGGATGGCCTTGCTCTTGGGCGGATCCAGGTAGCCCTGCTCCAGGAACCACGCCGCCTCGCGCTCGATCGTGGCGAGCGCGTAGAGGGAACGCAGGCGCTCGATCCACTCCGCGAGGTCCGAACTCGGCGTCCGCCGCTCGGCCGCGATCATGGAGCGCAGGATCTCGCACTCGACGTGGGCCCTGGCGGCCGTGAGCGCGTGATGCTGGCAGTCGGTGAGGGCATCGAACGACGTCATCCCGCGCGCGATCCGGTGCCGGACCCGCCGGGCGAGCGACAGCACGAGGTCCGAACGGCGGGCGTCGAACACCGTGTCGTGGAATCCGGGGTCGCGGAGGTGGGTTTCGCCCGTCTTCCTCGAGATCACCCAGTTGCGCTCGGCGATCGCGCGGCCGGCGCGGCCGGCGGCGAAACGCGCGAGCCCGAACGCCCCGAGATCCCCGAACTGCTGGCGGAAGCCCGTGAGGAGGTCCTTCGCGACAAGCTGCATGAGGACCGTGTTGTCCCCCTCGAAGGTCGTGAAGACGTCGCTGTCGGCCTTCAGCGCCGCGAAGCGGTTGTGCGCGAGGTAGCCGCGCCCCCCGCACGACTCGCGGCAGGCCTGAATGGTGTCCGTCGCGTGCCAGGTGGCGCAGGCCTTGAGCCCCGCCGCGGCTGCCTCGAGGCGTCGCCGCCGCGACCCGCTCCCGGTCTCCGATTCGCCGGAGTCCCCCGCTTCCTCGGTGACCGCGGCCACGTACTCCGCCTGCAGGTCGTGGAGGGCGAAATTGAGCGCATACGTCGCGGCGAGGCGCGGGAGCAGTCGCCGCTGGTGGGCGGGATAGTCGAGGAGGATGCGCTCGGCGTCGCCGGGCGGACCGAACTGCCGGCGCCGGGCGCCGTACCGGACCGCGATCGTGAGGGCGACCTTCGTCGCGCCGAGCGCCGCGCTCCCCACGGCCACGCGGCCGCTCACCAGGGTGCCGAGCATGGTGAAGAAGCGCCGCGCCGGGCTCGCGATCGGACTCCGGTAGATCCCCTCGTCGTCGATGGAGGCGAAGCGGTCGAGGAGGTTCCCGCGCGGCACGCGCACACGGTCGAAATGGAGGCGTCCGTTGTCCACGCCGTTCAGGCCGAGCTTCTCCCCGCAGTCCTCGATCCTCACGCCGGGCAGCGGCTCCCCGTCTTCTCCGCGGATGGGGACGAGGATCGCGTGCACGCCGCGCCCCTCCCCGTCCACCTCCAGTTGAGCGAACACCGTCGCGAGGCGGCCGTCCCGCGCCGCGTTCCCGATGTAATCCTTGCGCGCCCCCGGCACCGGAGTGTGGACGACGATCTCCCGCGTCCCGGGGTCGTAGACCGCCGTCGTCTGGATGTCGTAGACGTTGGACCCGTGCAGCGTCTCGCTCATCGCGAAACACCCCGGGAGCGCCAGCGTCCCCGCGTCTCTCAGGTATTTCTCGTGGTGTCGCCGCGACCCGAGCTGGTGGATGCTGCCGCCGAAAAGCCCGAACTGGACACCGAACTTCGTGAGCAGGCTGAGGTCGAAGAAGGCGAGCGTCTCGAAGGTGGCGATGAAAGCCGCGGGATCGTCCCCGCCCCCGAACTCCGCGGGGTAGCTGAGCGCCCCGAGTCCCTCGTCGGCGAGCTCCCGGCACCACTCCGAAACCCGCGCCCGATAGTCGGCCGTCGAGAGTCCGGCCACCGCCTCGAACCGGCCGTCCGAAAGGAGCGCACACACGCGTCGCCGGGTCTCCGGAGCCGGACCGTCGAGGAAGCGCACCATCGCGTCGAGGTCGAACCGGGGCCGGACGTCGGGAAGCGGCGCGATCGGCCGCACCGGGTCGAAGAGCGTCGCCACCGCGTCCGGACCGCCCAGGCCCAGCGCCTCCTCGATGCGGAGGATGGCCGCGCGCTCCTCGCGCGTCGGGTGCTCGCCATCGGCCTCCGCGATGGCGATGCCGAGTTCGGTGAGGGACCGCTTCCGCTCGGGCGAGATCTCCGCCGCCCGCCGCCGCACCTCATCGACGAGGTGGAGGAGCCGCTCCGCCGAGGGTGGCGCCTCGGGATCGAGCCACTCGGCGAAAGCTCCTTCGCGCAGCCCCGTCTCGCGCAGGTGTCCCCGCAGCAGTTCCAGTTCTTCGGCCGCGAGTTCCGCGTCGGCCCACGCGACGTAAAGGAGGGGGTAGAGGGCGAGCGACCCCGGCTTTGCCACGGGCTGCTAAAGGCCCTCCGCCTGGAACTCGATCTCCTTGTGGGACCCGTCGCAGAACGGCTTGTTCTTCGACGCGCCGCAGCGGCACATCCACGGCTGCCCGAAGCGGGCGGACCCCTCGTGCCCTTCGCCGCTGAGTTCCACGACGCCGTCGAAGTGCAACGGGCCGTTCGCGTGCGCCGTGACGACCACTTCCCCGGCCTCCTCTCCGGACGTCGGCTCCGACCCGGACACGGCGCGGGTCGTGTCGATCGGCCCGGAGGCCCGAAACTCGATGTCGCGGTGCGCCCCGTCGCAGAACGGCTTGTTCGCGGATTTCCCGCAGCGGCACAGCGCGGCCTTCGGCTTCGCGATGCCGTCTTCCGCTCCCGCCGTGCGCACGCGCAGCGGACTCCGGACGAGGAGCGGGCCGTCCCCGCCGCAGTGAACGATGCATCCGTTTGCCGTCATCCGATCTCCCATCGCAGTGCGTCCGCCATCAGGGGACGAGTTCGGTTCGTCTCGGTTTGAGGAGGAAAACGCCCTCGAGCATGCTCGTCACGAGCACGGTCCCGCTCTCGAACCAGGGGAACGCGGTCCACGCCCCGTTGAAGCCGGGAGGATCGGCTCCGTACGGCGTGGTGTCAAAATACCCGACCTCCCGCAGGTTCTCGGGGTCGCTGATGTCGATGACGCGGAAGCCGGCCTGGTAGTTGGCCTGGTACATCCGGTCGCCCTTCACGTAGAGATTGTGATCCGTCGCGTTGTTGGGCCCATAGTAGTCCGCGATCACGACGGGGTCGTCGAGATCCGTCACGTCCCACACGATCGTCTTCGTCCGGTCCGTCGTGCCGACGAGTTCGTCGAGTTCGTCGTCGAGGAAGAAGTAGCGCCGGTCGTCGCTCAGCCACCCCTGGTGGATGTAGGCGACGCCGGGGTACGCCGCGGCCGAGATCGGGCGCGGGTTCGCCTTGTCCGTGACGTCGACGATCCGGAGCGCGGTCTCGTTCGACGCGAAACACAGCTCCCGCCCCCGGTAATCCGTGTCGGGCCCGTCGTACACGAGGCACTGCGCGTCGTGCGTCCGCCCCTGGAAGATGAGCCCCTCGGTATCCGTGTAGCAGCCGGCGAACTCGGGCGCGAGCGGTTCGCGGATGTCGATCATCACGAGGCCGCCGCCGCAGGTGTGCCCGTCCCCGCTCGTGGAGACGGTGAAGGCGGTGCCCGCGCCGGTGTCGATGATGAGGTTGTGGGCGCTACCGATCCCGTCCCAGCGGAGGTCGGGCGCGAACTCCACGGGGGGATTCGCCACGTCGCGCAGGCGGGTGAGATCGAAGACGACGAGGCCGTGGGCGCCGGCCCCGTCCCCGGTGAAGAAGAGGTGGTCGGCGTAGACCTTGAGGTCGCGGGCGCCGCTGCGGTTCGCGGGGATGACGCCGAGATATAAGGGGTTGACGGCGTCGGTCACATCGACGATCGCGGCCCCGCCGGAGCGGCCGACAAGGCCGTACTCGCGGCCGGTCTCGGGGTCCGTCCAGCCCCACGCGTCGCTCACCCGCTCTCCCGGTTCGGCGCCGATCGAGGCGAGGGGGAGATAGGACTGGAGGTCGACATCCGCGCAGTCGAAGCCCGCGGCGCGATCGTCCTCGCAGACCACCTCGGCCGATGTCACGGCGGCGGGCGGAGTCCCGGGGCGTAGCCAGGCCGGACCCGACCAGGAGCCGTCCTCCGCGGCCTCGTAGACGGCCGCGAGCCCCGCGCTCCCCTCGGATGCGGGGCTGCCGATCACGGCGAGGCCGGAGCGGAGGGCCACGGCGGACCCGAAGCCCGCGACGAGCGCCGCGCCCTCGGGCGAGAAAGCGTGGGCCGCGCGCCATTCCCTGTCCGCGTTCGCGCGGGTGAAGGCATCGACCCGGCCCCGGCCGTCCACCGCTCCCGGGGCTCCGACGATGAGTTCGTCTCCGGCGGCGGCGAGCGCGGTCCCGAAACGCTGGCCCGGCCCGGGATCGCCCGGGAGCAGCGTCGCCGCCTCGGCCCAGTCCCCCCCCGCCCCTCGGGCGAAGAGCACGACCCGGCCGACCGATCCATCCTCGGAGGGCGCGCCCACGGCGAGTTCGTCATCGCCGATGAAGAGGACGCTGGAGCCCAGGCCGGCGCCCCCGCCGAGCGCGGGCGAATCGAGCGCCGCCTCGCGGCCCCACGCCCCGTCGGCCCCGCGCGCGAACAGGTACACCGTGCCCGAGCTGCCCTGTCCCGGCGCTCCGACCGCCGCCAGCCCCCCGCGCACCGCCATTGCCGCCCCGTATCGCGCGTTCGCCCTGAGCTCTTCCGCCTCCAGCGAGCCCCCGGCGCTCCACGCGCCTTCCGGCCCGCGCGCATAGATTCGAACCACGGTGCCGCCGCCCTGTCCGCCCGGCGCCGAGACGAGCGCCACATCCCCGTCCGCCGCGACGACGCGCGCCGGCGGCTGCAGGATCGCCATCACCCGACCCATGCTCATCTCTTCGGGCGCCGCGGCGGCTTCGGCCCGGAGCGGCAGGCTGCCCGACTCCGCCCAGGCGCCATCCGCGCCGCGGGCGAACCCGTACGCGCCGATCATCACCTGCGGATCCCCGCTCGCCGCGAGGAATCCGCCCTCCACCGGCGCCAGCGTACGGCCGAACGACTCCCCGAGCAGCGAGCCCGCAGACCACAGTTCCTGGACCTGCGCCCAGCCGCTCCCGTCGTTTTCGAACACGAGCACCGACGCGGGACCCCGGCCGAACGCCGGCTTGAGGACGAGGATCTCGTCCGCCGCCGCCGCCCACACCGCGGCCCCGAACCCATCCTGCGCCGCCACCGATCCGGTCGCGGCCGCGAACATCGCGAGCCAGACAACGCACTTTCTCATCATGCTCCCCCGTTCAAGCGATCCGCCGCCGCATGCTTCACTCCGCGAGCCGCGCGTTGATGAGCCGGTTCATGCTCACCCCCTGCTCGGCCGCCTGCATTGCGAGGGCGCGGTGGACTTCCGGCGGCACGCGGACCATGAACTTCCCGCTGTATGCCCGATGGGCCAAGGGTTCGGGAGGCGTCTCGCCGCTTCGTCGCACGTCCTCGAGACTGTCCCGTACGACTCGCTGGATCCCGGACAACGCTTCCTCCGGCGTTGACGCCAGCCAGCTGAGGGAAGGAAACTCGACACACAGCCCGACGTGCTCGCTGTCCTCGACGGACCATGTGATTCGATAGGTATAATGGTCGCTCACGTGATGCCCTCGAGTTTCTCGATCGCCTTGATCACCTGGCGTACCTGGTACGCCTTCGCCATGCCGTTCGCATTCTGGATGTTCACGCGGGTCGCCGGGCCAGGGTGTCCGGTAGACTCGATGGGCCGTGCCTCTCTGGCGTGGCGCGCCAAAGTACGCTTCGCACACCTTGGCGAGTTCGGAGAACCGAACGCCCTTGGGGTTCCGGCGGAGCTTGGCGAGGATCGCCGTAGTGTCCCGCGTCACATGATACCTTTATTGATACTATTCATCAAGCCGGGCCGTGACCCAGAGCCAGTGACCACCGGTTGTCGCGGGTGGCGGGTGCGGGCGGTGCTGAGGCGCCAGACTCGAGGAGTGCTACGCCTCGCCGTGCACGGCGGCGGCGAGGGCGGCGGACAACTCCGCGAAGGCGGCCTCGCTGCGGCCGAGGGCGGCGATGAGCGCGGATCCGACGACCACGCCGTCCGCCATGCCCGCGACCGCGGCGGCCTGTTCCGGCGTCGAGATCCCGAATCCCACCGCCACCGGCAGCCGCACCATCTTCCGGAGCGCTCTCACCTGGTCCTCAAGCGCGGCGTCCAGCGCCTTCCGTGCACCCGTCACGCCGAGGCGGGAGATGTAGTACAGGAACCCCGAGGCGTGGCCGAGGATGGTCTCGAGCCGCGCCCCCGGCGTGGTAGGGGCGGCGAGGGGGATGAGGTCGAGCGAACCCGCGGCCAGCCGCCGCTCCAGCGCCGGGTGCGAGCCCACGGGCAGGTCGGTGACGAGGAGCCCCGCCGCCCCCGCGGCCTCCGCCCGCGCCAGGAAACGCTCCACTCCCATGCGGAGAATCGGATTCAGGTAGGAGAAGACGACGACCGGCGGCAGGTCCGCCGACATCTCCGCCAGCTGATCGAGCGCCGACTCGACCGTGACCCCCTCCTCCAGCGCGCGCCAGCTCGCGGCCTGGATCGTCGGCCCGTCCGCGAGCGGATCGCTGAACGGGATCCCCAGTTCGATGATGTCCGCGCCGTCCGCCGCCAGCCGCTCCAGCAGACGCGGCGTGTCCGCCGGCCGCGGGAAGCCGCTGGACAGAAAGGGGATGAACGCGGCCCCTTCCCGACCTTCGAACGCGCCCTCGATCCGCGATCCGACGCGCGTCGCTGCGGGCGCCGGGCGGTCGGGAACGCTCAAGAGCCGTCGTCCCCCGCGTCCTCCTCCTCCGTCGTCACGGCCGGCCGGTGCGTCCCCCACTGCTCGAACCACTTCCTCAGGTAGAGCTGCGTGCGCAGGAAGTTCGACGGACGCGAACTCGTCCCGTGCCACTCCCCCTGGAAGCGCACCATGACCGTCGGCACGCCCTCGTAGTGCAGCGCCTGGTAGAACTCCTCCGTCTGACCCATCGGCGTCCGCAGATCCATCTCCCCCGTCATCAGCATCGTCGGCGTCGTCACGTTCCCGACGTAGAAGATGGACGACCGATCCATCCACTCCTCCGGGTCTTCCCAGAAGGGCTGCTCGAAGGTGCGCAGATAGCCGATGGCGTCCGACGTCCCCATCGCCGACATCCAGTTCACGATCGGACAGTTCGCCGAGGCGGCCCGGAAACGGTCCGTGTTCCCCACGATATACGACGTGAGGATGCCGCCCCCCGAGCACCCGTACACGAAGAGGTTGTCCCCGTCCACGTAGCCGCGCCGCAGCATCTCGTCGACGCCGCCCATGAGGTCGGGGAAGTCGGCGCCCGGATAGTCGTGGTTGATCGCGTTCGCGAACTCCGTCCCGTATCCCGTGCTTCCCCGCGGGTTCGTGTAGAGGACGACGTAGTCGTTCGAGGCGTGTTCCTGGAAGGCGAAGTTGAACCCGCCGTTGTACATGCTGTGGGGCCCGCCGTGGATCGCGAGCATGAGCGGATACTCGCGGTTCGGATCGAAATCGGGCGGCTTCACGATCCAACCCTGGATCCGGAAGCCGTCCGTCGACTCGTACCAGACCTCCTCCACCTCGCCGAGGGACACGCCGTGGAGCACGTCCGCGTTGACCTCGGTGAGGCGGGTGGCCTCGCCCGGATCCGAGAGGGAGAACCGGTAGAGGTCGCCGGGCTCGTGGTCCGTGGAGATCGTGCCCACCGCGGTGCCGTCCTCCGCAAAGGAGGAGAGGGAGAAGAGATGCGCCCCCTCGGTAAGCTGCGTGACGCCGCCGTCGACGGAGACGAAGTGGAGCTGCCGGTACCCTTCCCGGTTCACGTTGAAGTAGAGGCCGCTCCCGTCGGGCGCCCACTGGAAGCCGCCGGACTGCCGGTCATAGTCCCCGGAGATGAGCCGCGAGCCGGACCCGTCCCGGTTCATCACGTGGATTCTGCCGTTCCGGTAGGTGTCGCGGTGCTCATCGCCCACGCTGTACGCGATGAGGCGGCCGTCCGGCGAGGGAACGGGTCCCGCGTCCGAGCCGCGCCGGTCCGTGAGCTGGCGAATCGCGCCGGACGCCACGGAGACGGCGTAGATCTCCGACTCCTGCCAGTGCTCGGGCCGGTCCCAGTCGGGAACGCGGTAGGAGGAGAAGTAGATCTCGGTCCCGTCGGGGCTCCAGGCGATCCCGCCGTGGTTCCAGTCCCCCGTCGTGAGCTGGCGGGCGGCGCCGCCATCGGCGGGCACGACGAACACATGCGTCCAGCCGGTGTCGACGTATCCCTGGCGGTCGCGCTTGTAGCCGGCGCGCTCGACGATCTTCGGCCCCTCGGTCCACGTCGCCCCGTCCGGCCGGGAGGGGAGATCGACGCCGGCGAAGTCCGCGCGGTCGTTCACCCGGCTCGTGAAGGCGATCCACTCTCCGTCCGGCGACCAGCGGGGAGAGGACGGGCCATTCTCGAGGCGGGTGACCTGGGTCGTCGCGCCCTCCTCGTCCATCCAGCGCACGAAGATCTGGCTCCCCGAGGGTTCGCCCGCCGCCGTGAACAGGATGCGCGTGCCGTCCGGCGACCAGCGCGCCCCGCCGCCGTCGACGAGCGCCCGCTTCCGGCTGCCGTCCGCGTCCATCATGAAGAGGGACGACTCGCGGCGGTCGTTGACCTTGTCAACCCAGCCGCGGGTGTAGACGATCCTCGATCCGTCCGGCGAGATGCGGGGGTCGGAGACGGACTCCATGTCCATGTAGTGGTCGAGCGACAGCCGGCGGGTCTGGGCCGCCGCATCCGCGGCGAGCGCGCCGGCGGCAATGGCTGTCAGCAGGGCGGCGCTTCCGAACTTCGTCTTCATCCTTCGCTCCTTCGGCTTCGTAACCGGCCCGTGGGCAGACCTGGAATAATCGGAGATGAGCCGAGCGGCGGCCAGCCGGATGCCGGCGACGGACGTCAGTCAGAGCGGACGATAGACGGCTCCGCGGTGTGCGACGCGTACGATGAGAACGACGAGCGCCGCATCCTGCACCTCGTACACCACGCGGTAGCCGCCGACGCGAATTCGCCGAAGCCCGCGGAGGCCTCCCTTCAGGGAACTGCCCGCATGGGGATGCTCCGCCAATCCGTCGATGGCATCGACGATTCGCACCCGGTCGTGCTTCGGAATCCGGCCAAGCGCCTTGACCGCGCTCCGCTTAATCCGAACGGAGTAGGCCACCCCTGACCTCATCCCAATCGAGGACGGGATCGGCGGGATCGCGCAACCGCTCCACGGCAACCGTCAGGTCATCAAAATCTTCCAGGTATCGCTCCAGGGCCTGGCGAACGACATCGGCCCGGCTTCGCCGCAGCGTTGACGCAGCGGCGTCCAGGGCTTCGATCATCGCGTCGGGGACGCGCGCCGTGATCTGATCCATATCCGAGTTTCTCCCGGGATCGCATGTACATTGATTCAATGTCGATGACTGTCGATGCGATCATCGTAATGCCGCCGCCGCATCCCCGGCAAGGGAGGACGCCGGTTTCGGTACGACATCGCTAGAGGATGGCGGCGCCGAGGGCGGAGGCGACGAGGCCGACGCCGAGTTCGGCCGTCTGGTTGCGGTCGTCGAGGACCGGGTTGAGTTCGACGAGTTCCAGGCTCAGCAGCTTTCCGGAGCGCCACGCCTTCTCGCACACGAGGTGCCCTTCGCGGTAGGTCAGGCCTCCGCGCACCGGCGTCCCCACACCCGGCGCGATCCGCGGGTCGAGCACGTCGACGTCGAATGAGAGGTGGAACCCGGCGGTACCCGCGCCGGCGCGCTCCATGGCCTCGTCCATGCAGACCCCCACCCCGCGTTCGTCGATCTCGGACATCGTGAAGACGCGGACGCCGAGTTCCCGGATGAGCCGCTTCTCTCCTGCATCCAGCGACCGCGCGCCCAGGACGCTCACGTTCTGGGGCAAGACGCGCGTCCGGCTGGAGGTCAGTTGCGGCTCGCCCTGTCCCAGCAGCACCGCGAGCGGCATTCCGTGAATGTTCCCGGTGGGCGTGGTGTGGGGGAGGTTCATGTCGGCGTGGGCGTCCACCCAGATGACGCCGACGGACGCCCCCCGGGACCCGTAATGGTCGGCCACGGCCGCCACCGACCCGATCGAGAGCGAATGGTCTCCGCCGAGCACGAGCGGCGTGCAGCCCCGGGCCAGCCCTTCGCGCACGAGCTCTTGCGTCTCGTCCGCGACGTGGACGATCTCGTCCAGGAAGCGCAACTCGTGCTCGCCCGCGTCCGTGGTCTCCAGCCCGCCAGCCGTCACGGTGCCCAGTTCCGTGATGCTGTGGCCGATGGCTTCGATCTCCCGGCTGATCCCGGCGATGCGCAGAGCGGAGGGTCCCATGTCCACGCCCCGGCGTCCGGCGCCGAGGTCGATGGAGACGGAGATCAGCGCGATGTCCATCTGGCCGCCTTCAGCGCATGTAGCAGGGGACCGCGTTGGCGGCGGCCCAGGGGTGGACGATCCGGAGGGCGAGCCCGCCGGCGCCGTCGTCCTGCCACTGGACCTGCAACCCCTTGAGCCCGCGCTGGGCGCCGGCCTCCCCGTCGTCGATGGGGGCGACCTCGTACGGACCCGCGATGGTCCCGGTCCGAGCCGAGAACAGGTAGTCGCGGAGCGCGCCGCGGTTGGTTCCGCCCGGCCCGGCGGCCGTCTGGTCGAGCCCTTCGGCCAGGAGTTCCACGGCCGCGAAGCCGCCCGCCGCGTGGTAGCCGGGCGTCGTTCCGTGCGCCGCCCGGTAGCGGCTGACGAAGGTTGCGTTGTCCGCGATGAAGCCGACCGTCTGGAGGGCCGGGTGCCACGGCGAGTTGCCGGCGACGCACCGGGCGGCCTGCCCCACGTCTTCGACGAAGTGCTGCTGGCCGGGCCCGATGATCAGGCTCATGAGGACCGGCCGGTATCCCACGGCGGGCGCGGCGGTGGCGAAGCCGGCGGCGTCGGCCGTGTAGCCCCCGCCAATGAAGAGGTCCGCGCCGGCGTCCCGGGCCGCGGCGGCGATCGCTTCGTGGTCGGCCGCTCCGACTTCATAGGACCGGTCCATCACGATCTCCAGCCCGTGGCCGCGGACCGCCTCGCGCACGCCCTCGACCACCGATGCCGGAAACGCGGAGTTCTCGTACACGATCGCCACGGTCTGCGCTCCGCCGAACACGGCCACCTCCACGGAACCCTGCAGGTAGGCCGGTCCCGGCGTCAGCAGCTGGACACTCCATTGCCGCTGTCGTTCGGACCAGATCGAGGGCGCCGCCGCCATCGGAGCGACCATCGGCACCCCCGCGGCCTCGTTGACGGCGAGGACGGTTTCCGTGATCGGGCTGCTGTAGGGGCCCAGCAGCGCGTCGACCGCGCCGGAGGCCGTGAACTCCTCGTACAGGCGCGCGCTCGCCTGGGCATCGCTCCCGTCGTCGCGGATCTCCAGTTGCACGGGCCGACCGCGAATCCCCCCCTTCTCGTTGAGGATCTCGACGGCGAGTCGATACCCCCGCACGACTTCGATCCCTTCCACGCCGTGCCGCCCGGTCTCGGAGATGGCCGCCGCCAGCGTGATCGGCGTCCCGTCCGAGCCCGGCTCCGGCCCCGTGGAGTCCGCCGGGTCGTCCACGCACCCGGCCGCGACCAGGGCCAGTGTCAGGAAGCCTGCCGCCAAGCCGGTCGTCCGTCCGGCTCGATGTGCCCGATATATGCCGCGCCTGAGTCCCATGAATATCGCCTCGAAACCTGAAGACATTCCTTTAGCGCAACTCCGTTTCGTCACCGTCCAGGGTACGGATCCTCGCCACGAGCGCGGGCTCCGGCCCCTCGTCCACTTCGAGCACCAGGTCCAGCGACTCGAGGGTGGATCGTACCGCGGCGGGGTCCGGGTGTTCGGCCCGGAACGAGATCAGCCGCCCGCCCGGCGGCGTCGCGCGGGCCGGGTGCGGCGTCGTTCCCCAGTCGATGAAGAAAGGTACGAGGCCGTCGTGGAGGACGGACGTGAAGGCCGTGATCTCCCAGCTCAGTTCGCCGCCGTCCGGCCGGAGCCGGGAGCCGGGCCGCACCGGACCCAGCGGGACGCCCCGGCCCGAGGCCCGCGCGACGAGCGCCGCGAGGTCCGTCCCGCGGGCCGCCCACGTGACAAGCCGGGGCTCGGCGAGGCCCTCGATCCCGAACGGGAGCGGTTCGTCCCGGGGCGGCGCCTCGGGGTCCGGACCGAGGATCTCGAGGTAGATGTCGCCCCCGAGCGAAAGGAGATGGTTGGCGGTGCCGAGGTTGCCGTGGCGGCCGCCGAACGGGGCTTCGACACCGAGCCGGTCGGCCACCCACGCGACCCCTTCCGCGAGGTCGGCGGTCCCCAGCAGCAGATGGTCGAGATTCGCCGGGACGGCGGGGGCGCCGGGGGCACCCGGTCCGCTCCGCGGCGGTGTCGTCGGGAGCATGGCCACTTCCGTCAGCCTCCCTCGTCTTCGAGTTCGACGCCGAGCCCGTCGGCGATCCGGTTCACGAACGCATAGTAGGCGGTGACGGCGCAAATATCGTGGATCGCGCGATCATCGAAACCGTGCGCCTTCAATCCGTCGACCGCGGATTCGTGCTCGCCGCCCGGGTCGAGCGTCAGCCGCGCGGCATAGTCGAGCATCGCCCGGTCGGCCTCATCCAGCTCGGCCGTCGCATGGTCCGTTGCGAGGGCGGCGATGAGGCGTTCGTTCTCCTCATTGGCACCGCCGGCGTCGGCCACCTCGAGCAGACGACGGAGACCCTCTCCGTGATGGACAATTCAGTAGCGGCAGGCGTTGAGCCCCGACACGACGACGGCGATCATCTCCCTTTGAATCCGGGAGAGAGGACCCGGCCCGTACATCAGTTCGCGGTAGAGATCGTAGTGGAGCCGGATGACGCGGCTGTGGACGCCGTGAATGCGGATGATGTTGTCATCGTCCGCGACGCGGTCTTCCTCGGGGATCCCCGACGGATCCGGGTAGTCGATGAAGGCCACAGTCAGTGCCCGTCCGAGCCGGGTTCGCCGCCGGCCGCCAGGATGCGGGCGACTTCCTCCACATCCTTGTCGCCCCGCCCGCTGAGACAGATGACGACGCGTCTCCCCGCCCAGCGCGCGGCCTCCCGCCGCAGGCCCGCCAGCGCGTGCGCGCTCTCGAGCGCGGGGATCAGCCCCTCGAGCCGGCAGAGGTCCCGGAAGGCGGAGAGGGCCTCCTCATCCGTCACGGATTCGTAGCGGACCTGTCCCGTCTCCTTGAGCCACGAGTGTTCCGGACCGACGCCGGGATAGTCGAGTCCGGCGGACACGGAATGGGCGGGAATCACCTGGCCGTCCTCGTCCTGGAGCAGGTAGCTGTAGTTGCCGTGAAGGATCCCGGGCTCGCCGGCCGTGAGCGAGGCGGAGTGGCGGCCGGTATCGACGCCGTGCCCCGCCGCCTCCACGCCGACGAGGGCGACGCGCGCCTCCGCCGGGACCTCGCGGTTGCGTTCGATGAAGGGCGTGAAGATCCCGATCGCGTTGGAACCGCCGCCGACGCAGGCGAAGACGGCATCCGGCTCCACGCCGCGCTCGGCGAGTTGCCGGACCGTCTCGTCGCCGATGACGCGCTGGAAGTCGCGCACGAGTTCGGGATAGGGCGCCGGGCCGACGACGGAGCCGATGATGTAGTGCGTCGTGTCCACGTTCGTGACCCAGTCGCGGATCGCCTCGTTCGTCGCGTCCTTGAGCGTCCGGCTCCCGCTCGACACCGGGATGACCTCGGCCCCCAGCATTTCCATGCGCTCGACGTTGAGCGCCTGCCGGCGCATGTCCTCCTCGCCCATGTAGACGGCGCACTCGAAGTCGAGCGCCGCGCAGGCGGTGGCCGTCGCCACGCCGTGCTGGCCCGCACCGGTCTCGGCGATGATCCGGGCCTTGTTCATGCGCTTCGCGAGCAGCGCCTGGCCGATCGTGTTGTTGATCTTGTGAGCGCCGGTGTGATTGAGGTCTTCCCGCTTCAGCCACAGGTCGAGCCCGAGATCCGCCCCGAGGCGCGGCGCCCGGTAGAGCGGCGTGGGCCGTCCCACGTAGTGTTCAAGGCTGGCCTCGAGGGCCTCCCCGAAGGAGGGATCGTCGCGGGCCTCCGCCCAGGCCGCGGTGAGTTCGTCGAGCGCCGGGATCAGCGTCTCGGGCACGAACTGCCCGCCGAAGTCGCCGAACCAGCCGGGGGCCGGGCTGCGCACTTGGCGGCCGCTCATTTGGCGGCCGCCAGGAACTCGAGGATAAGGTCGATCGACTTCTCCCCCGGGGCCCGTTCGACGCCCGAGGAGACATCGACGATGTCGGGACGCACGTCGCGGATCGCACGCGCCACGTTGTCCGCGTCCAGCCCGCCCGCGAGCGCGAGCGCACACCCGTCGCGCTCAAGCCCCGCCAGCCACTCGTACGGGAAGCTGGTCCCGGTGCCTCCGGGTCCGCGCGGCGAGAACCCCTCCAGGAGGATCGCGTCCGCCGCCTCCCGGTACTCGTCCCACCCGCGGGCCAGGTCGTCGCTCGACGTGGGCCGGAGGCCCTTCCAGACATCCAGCCCTTCGTCCCTGAGTCGGTCGCAGAGTTCGGGCGGTTCGGAGCCGGCGAGCTGGGCGACGTGGAACTCCGCGATGTCCCGTTTGACGAGGATCTCCGCCGGGCCCGCGTCCACGAACACACCGACGGCGCGCGTGCCGCTCTCGAGCGCCTCCACGACGCCGGCGGCTTCCCCGGCGGTAATTTCCCGCACCCGGCCGGCGAACACGACACCCACGTAGTCCGCGCCGGCGCGGGACGTCGCGGTGGCGTGCCGCGGCTCCCGGAGACCGCAGATCTTCACTCCGACCCGGCTCATGCCGCCCCGTCGTTGTCGACCCGGGCGTCGGCGTCCGCCGGCTGCATCCGATCGCTCCGGGGCCGCCGGGGGTGGCCGACGAGCGCCTCAACGCCCGCCGCCGGATCGCCCGCCATCAGCCAGCCGCCGACCAGGACCGCGTCCGCCCCCGCGGAGCCCGCCGCCGCCGCGTCCTCCGCGGACCGGATCCCGCTCTCCGCCACGGCCACGACGTCGGCCGGAAGCTCCTCGATCAGGTTCAGCGAGCGTTCGAGGTCCACCTCGAAGGTCGCCAGATCGCGCGCGTTCACGCCGACGATCCGGGCACCGGCCTCGAGCGCCCGCTCCATCTCCTCCTCGTCGTGCGCCTCCACGAGCGCGGCAAGGCCGAGGTCGGCCGCGAGTCCGAGCAGTTCACGCAGCCGGGTGGCTCCGAGCGCGCGCACGATGAGCAGAACCGCATCCGCGCCTGCCGCGCGCGCCTCGTACAACTGGACGGGATCCAGCGTGAAATCCTTGCGGAGGACGGGAACCCCCACGGCGTCCTTCGCCGACCTCAGATCGTCCAGCGAGCCGCCGAAGTAGCGCTCGTCCGTGAGTACCGAAATTGCGGCCGCCCCCCCGGAGGCGTACACGCTCGCCACGCCCGCCGCCTGGGCGTACGGGTTGATGTCGCCGGCGGAGGGAGACCGGCGCTTGAACTCCGCGACCACGGAAACTTCCCCGGGCCGGCGCAGAGACGCCTCGAAACCGCGCGGGGGCGGGGCTTCATCCGCCTGGGCGCGAATCGCGCTCCGGAACAGTTGGAGCCGCGCGACCTCCTCCCGCTTCGCCGCGAGGATCTCTTCGAGAATCGTGTCGTGTGCCATGGGCGCCAAGCTGCGACCGCCGCCATCCCGCCGCAAAACCTCGGCGGCTGCGCCAGTTCCCGTCGAACGTTGCGCTTCGGTACATGTTCGGGTATATTCGGTAATCCTTCGGCCCCCTGCAAGCATCTGGGACGGGCACGGCGCGGAAGCTGCGAGCGGAGTGAGAAACGATGGCGCTTACGAAGCGACAGCGCGAGATGCTCGACTTCATCGAGGGCTTCATACGGTTCCGCGGGTATTCCCCGAGCTTCGAGGAGATCGCGGAGGAGTTCGGCTACCGCTCGCTCGCGACGGTGCACGAACATCTCGGGAACCTGCAGGCGAAGGGGTATATCCGAAAAAACTACAATGAGAGTCGATCGGTCGAACTGGTGGAAGGAAAGCTCCAGGTTGCCGCGGTCGAACTGCCGCTGTACGGCAACGTTGCGGCGGGTCAGCCGATAGAGGTCATCGAGGAGCAGGAGACGGTCTCCGTTCCCGAAGACATGATCGCGGGTTCCCTGAGCGAACACTATGTGCTGCGGGTGCGCGGCGATTCGATGATCGACGAACAGATCCGCGACGGCGACTACGTCATCGTCCAGTCGCGGGAGACGGCGCACAACGGCGAAATGGTGATCGCGCTCGTCGATGGCGAGAACGCCACCATGAAGAAGATCTACCTGGAGCAGGGCCGGATCCGGCTTCAGCCCGCGAACCCGGCGCTCACGCCGATCTACCTGCACCCCTCACAGGTCACGGTCCAGGGCGTGGTGATCGGAGTCATCCGGCGCTACTGAAGACGGAGAAGAAGCCTCACCGCAGTTGACGGAGGACCGCTCTCGACTCCCCGAGAGTACCCGTCCCGACGGCCACCCACCTCCCACAAAAACCGTCGGGGCGGAGGTTCCCGTCGCCCGGAATGGTTCCGCTACGGGCAGCGGTCGACGCAGATGTCCTCCCGGTACAGCGTAAGCCAGATGGCCTCGTGCTCGTAGTTCGCTGCGTGCTCCGCGATGGGAAACGCCAGTTCCGATAGCACCAGATGCAGTCCGGATACGGGTCTCCGAAGCCGGTGAATCGTGTAGTGCGTGCGCCCCGTATCGGACACGCCGAAGGCCGGAAGTTCCTCGACCGCGAAGTGGCGAGCAGCAACCTGGTCATCGGAGGTCTCCAGCCCCCCGGTCTGTCGATCAAACCGATTGCATGGATTGGAGTTGCGCCTCCGCGGCACCCGAATCGATGGCTTGCTCGGCGGCGGCGACTCCGGCGGCCAGGGTGTCCACGGCGCCCGCAGCCCAGAAGGCGGCGGCGGCGTTGAGCACGACGGCCGCGCGGGCGGCGCCGGCTTCGCGGCCGTCGATCACGCGCCGGACCCGTTCCGCGTTCTCCTCCGGCTCGCCGCCGGCCAGATCGGACGGTGCGTACTCCGGCCAGCCGAAGTCCGAGGGCGCGACCTTGAACTCGGACAGCATCCCGTTCTCGATGCGGAAGACCCGGGTCGGGCCGAGCGGACTCAGTTCGTCCATGCCGGGCTCGCCGTGGACGACGAGCGCGCGCTCGTGGCCGAGTTCGAGGAGGGTGTCGGCGACGAGGCGCTGAAGATCCGGGTGGGCGACGCCGACGACCTGCCGGCGCACGCCGGCCGGGTTCGCGAGCGGGCCGAGGAGGTTCATGATCGTGGTCACGCCGAGCGCGGCGCGGACGGGGCCCACGTGCCGCATGGCCGGGTGGTGGGCCGGGGCGAACATGAACACGAACCCGGTCTCCTCGAACATCCGCTTCTCATCCTCGGGGGGAAGCTCGATGGGAACGCCGAGCATCTCGAGCACGTCGGCGCTGCCGCACTTGGAGGTGAACGAGCGG
>NZ_CANPVO010000006.1 GCF_947581785.1 Candidatus Palauibacter polyketidifaciens
TTACCGTGTCGCTTGGCAACGGGACCGCAAAACGGGATGGAGGGACGGGTCAGGTCAGTTGAACAGCCAGACGAGCACGATGTAGGCGAGATAGAGGAGCAGGAGCAGCCCGCCCTCCCAGCGCTGCACCGTGCCCCGATGCAGCGCGAGCGGGATGAGAATGACCGAGAAGGCCAGGGCCGGGAGCACGTACCCGACGACGATGGTTGGATGGAGTACGAGCGGGCGAACGAGCGCGGCGGTCCCGAGGACAAGGCCGAGGTTGAACACGTTCGAGCCGATCACGTTTCCGATCGCGATGTCTCCCATTCGCCGGAAGGCGGCCACGAGCGTGGAAGCCAACTCCGGAAGCGAGGTGCCGACCGCAATCATGGTAGCGGCGATCACCGCTTCCGGGACGGCGAGCGACCTTGCGATTCCCTCCGCGCCCTCCAGCAGCCACTTCGCTCCGTACGCGAGACAGGGCAGGCCGAGGCCGACCCGTACCAGCGACCACCAGACGCCCGGCGCCGCGACGGCGGACTCCTCCGCATCGGTCCCGGCATCCGGCCGATGCCCGTCCGGAGCGGGAGCGCCATTTGCCTTCCCGAACAGGCCCACTCGTTCCCACTTCAGGAGGAAGAGCAGGTAGAGGGCCCAGCCGGATACGAGCACGAATCCGTCGAGGCGGCCGACGGCGTCGTTGAGCGACAGCACCATCACCAGGGAAAGTACGATGATGACGAGGGGCGTCTCGCGCACGATGACCCGGCGGTGGACCTGGATCGGCCGAATCAGGGCGCCGACGCCCACGATCAGGCCTACGTTCGCGGCCGTGGAGCCCATGACGTTGCCGACGGCTACGCCCGGCTGGCCTTCCAGGGACGCAAGCGCGCTTACAACCAGTTCCGGGGCCGAAGTGCCGAAAGCGACGACCGTCAGGCCGACGACGAGCGGGCTGACGCCGAATCTCTGCGCCAGGCCGGCGGCGCCCCGAACGAGCCAGTCCGCGCCGAGCGTCAGGGGCACGAACGCGAAGGCGAAGAGGAGGGTGTCCCTCATCCGCGGTTACGGGATTCCGTCAAGCGGATCGCCCGGCACGGCACGGTGCGACCGCTGCGGTCGGGAGACCGGGCGGGCGAAACCCTCGCTTCAGTTGCGCCCGGCCGCGCGCTGAGGCTTCGGCGGCTGGATCGACGGGGACGCACCCTTGTGCGGGGAGCCCGTCGGTTTTTCGTCCGCGGCCTTTGCCGTCATGTGGAGACGACCCTCAATCTGGCCACCCTCATCGAGTTTCACCCGGCGGCTCCGAATATCGCCCTCGATCTTGCAGGTTTCCTGCAACTCCACGCGGCTGGCTCCCGCGACGGTCCCTATGACGGTACCGGCCACGACGACATCCTGCGTCTCGATATCGCCCGTGATACGACCGTCCTTGCCGACGACAACGGATTTCGTTGCCTTGATCGAGCCTTCGACCTTGCCTTCGACCCGGACCGTGCCATCGCACATCACGTCCCCGAGGATCGTCATTCCGGGCGCGACGACCGAAACGACGTCGCTCAGCTCACGGGTGGGGCCGCCATGTCGAGAATCTCTAGCCATTTGCTCCTATCCTTACTCCGGTTGTCTCTCCGCCGGGGCCGCGGTGTTGTCCCGACCGCTGAGGTCCGCCAGCAGCGACAGAGGGTCCAATAGTGCGCCGTTCCGGGCGAGTTCCAGGTGCAGGTGGGGAGCCGAGGATCTTCCCGTGTTCCCTGTGAGGGCGATGACCTCGAGTCGCTCCACCGCGTCGCCGGCCGCGGCGAACAGCCAGGCGTTGTGGCCATACAATGACGTTAGGCCATCCGCGTGCGCAATCCGCAGGAATTTTCCGTAGATCGGGTCTTCCCCCGCCTCCTCGACCCGTCCCGCCTGGATGGCCCGGACGTACGACCCCGTCGGTACCGCGATGTCCAACCCGGTATGGCCGTCGCGCGAATAGTCCGGCCGTGAGCCGAAGTGACGGGTGACGAAGCCACGCTGCGTGAGGGGCCAGGCCGGCGTCGCCGTCTCTGCCGAGGTTCGTGACCGGACCTCCATGTCTCCCCTCGGGACGACGTTCACCGGCAGGGACTCGGCCGGCCGCCCGGCGGTCACTGCATCCTGCAGAAGACCGAACTCCTGCTCGAGTTCGTTCAGTCGACCCGCCAACTGGCTCATCCGTTCACGCTCGCTCTCGAGCGTCGCGAGTTCCGCTTCCAGCTCGAGTATGCGATTGGACTCGACCCGGGAAGCCGTCAGGAAGCCCCCCAGAAACCCCAGGCCGCACAGGCCGACGATCGTGCCCGCCACCGAGAGAAGCACCCGCGCGCGACCGAGTGGCAGGGATCGTACGCGCCGGCCGTCCCGTCGGACCAACTGCACCGTCCATTGCCGGAGGACCGTCATTCGCGAAGCTCCGTCGCGAGTTCGTCGCCACCCATTAAGGCCACGAGCCGCAGAAAATCATCCGTGTCGTGGAAACGTACGACGACCTCGCCCGCTCCATCCGACCGCGTCCGGATCCGCACCTGGGTTCCGAACCCTCGCTCAAGCCCCAGTTCGGCCCGTCTCACAAAGGGATCGCCCGACTCTGTCGGTTTTTTCCGCCTGGTCTTGCGCCCCCGGCGTTGCGCCGGGCGGCCTCGGCGGACGCGACGTTCCGTCTCCCGCACGGACCACCCCTCCTCCACCGCTTCCAGCGCGACGCGGGTCTGCTCTTCAGGTGTGGACAACGTCAGGAGGGCCCGGCCGTGACCCGCGGACAGTTTCCCTTTCGCGAGCAGACCCAGCACCGCTTCCGGCAGGGCGAGCAGTCGCAGAGCGTTTGCCACGGTTGACCTGTCCCGCCCCACATGCCGCCCCACTTCTTCCTGCGTCAGATCGAAGTCCTCCATCAGTCGACGATACCCTCGAGCTTCTTCAAGTGCTGACAGGTCATGGCGTTGGAGATTTTCGACGAGAGCCACGACCAGCATCTGTTCGTCGTCCAGCTCCCGAACCAGGGCCGGAACCGATGTCCATCCAAGACTCTGAATCGCCCGGAATCGTCGCTCGCCCACGACGATCTCGAACGTCTCCCCTACGGGTCTGACGACGACAGGTTGCAGTAGACCGTTCTCGCGGATGGAGGCCGCGAGTTCCGCGAGGCGGTCCAGATCGAAGTCGCCACGAGGCTGAAACGGGTTCGCCTGGATGGCTTCGACCGGAATCTCCGCTTCCGCCGAGACCCCTTCCGTTCCGAGGTTTTCGCTCAGCAGGGCCCCAAGCCCCTTCCCGAGGCGGCGGTCGCTCCGGGGCACGCCTACGGACTCCTGTGCCGATCGATCAGCTCCCGGGCCAGGCTCAGGTATCCGCGGGCTCCGCTCGACAGGACATCGTACAGAGCGATCGGTTCTCCGAAACTGGGGGCCTCGGCGAGCCGGATGTTCCTCGGGATCATGGTGTCGAAGACCTTGCCTCCGAAGTACTCACGCGCCTCGGCGGCCACCTGTTTGGCCAGGTTGAGGCGCGAATCGTACATCGTCAACAGCACTCCCTCGATCTCGAGTTCCGGGTTGATGCTGCGTTGCACCAGCCGCACGGTGTTCAGGAGCTGACTCAGCCCCTCCAACGCATAGAACTCACACTGAATCGGAATGAGCACGGCGTCCGCCGCCGCCAGTGCGTTCAGCGTGAGGAGCCCGAGGGACGGCGGTGAGTCGATCAGGATGTACTCGAAGTCATCCTGCAGCGCCTCGATCTTCCGGCCGAGGATGCGCTGGCGGTCCGACCGATCGATCAGTTCCACCTCGGCACCGGTCAGGTCCCGGCTCGCGGACACCACGGACAGACAGGGGAAGTGGACTTCCGGCCGCACGGCGGCCTGAAGCGGTTGTCCGTTTACGAGGCAGTCGTAGACGCTGGGAACGTCTCCATCCTTGCGCAGTCCGAAGCCGGATGTCGCGTTGCCCTGCGGGTCGCAATCGATGACGAGCGTGTTGCGCTCCGCGATCGCCAGCGAGGCACCGAGGTTGATCGCCGTGGTGGTCTTGCCGACCCCGCCCTTCTGATTTGCAATCGCGATCACCCGGCCCAAATCGATCCGCCCCTCGCTGATCGCCGCACCTGGCGACGTGAACCGACACGCACTGTAAGCGTATGACTCGTAACGAAATAATGTCATGACACCCGAGCGCGACAAAAGGGTCTTCGCGCAGCGGAACGTCATCTCACGTGAGGTGCTCCAATATACGCCGCTCTCGTGACCCGGGCGAACCTGGTGTAGTGCCGCAGAAAACCGCTGAACCCTGTTTCACGTGAAACATGCGATGGCGATCGTGACGGGCCAACGCGCCTCCCGGCGAAGGAACGAACTGTTTCACGTGAAACCATCGCTCGCCGTCGACGCGCCCCTTGCAGGCGGGTACGCCTGGAAAGAGCTTCGTCCTCCACTCGCCGCAGCTCAGCTTCGATACACCTGTTTCGGGAGGCCGATATCTCCGCAACGATCCCCGCAACCGACCGATTGATCCTCGCGCTGGATGTACCGACCGCTTCAGAGGCGCGAGAGATCGTCGACTCGCTGGCCGATACCGTTTCCTTCTACAAGATCGGCTTGGAGCTCTTCCTGTCCGGCGGGTACTTCGAGCTCGCCGACTGGCTTCGCTCAAGAGAAAAGAAGGTCTTTGCCGACCTCAAACTCTTCGACGTTCCACAGACCGTTCGCTCCGCGGTCCGCCAACTCCGGACCCGGGACGTCGATTTCGTCACGGTACATGGCAACGATGCGATCCTCCGTGCGGCGTGCGACGCGGCTGCGGGGGATCTCGGCATCCTCGCGGTCACCGTTCTCACGAGTCTCGACCGGGCCGACATGGACGACCTCGGCTTTGAAGCCGACATCGGAGCTGTCGTCCTGTCGCGAGCCCGTCGGGCGGAGAGCATCGGGTGCGCCGGCGTCATCAGCTCCGGTCACGAGGCCGCTCGAATTCGCTCCGCGGTGTCTCAACGGTTTCGCGTCGTCGTCCCCGGCATCCGCGTGGCGACGGATGCCGGGACCGATGACCAGAAACGGACCGTCGATGTGGAGACGGCGTTCGAAGCCGGGGCGGATTACATCGTGATGGGACGACCTATCCGAAACGCTCCGGATCCCGCACGGGCGGCGGCGGCCGTTCAGGAGAGAATATCCGCCTGGTTTCGAGAGGCTGGCTAACCGACACCCTGTCGCATAGGCCGTAACTCATTATTATACATAGTATTACGATCATTGCCTTCCCGCGGCGCCTCCGTGGCCTCCCTACGGCTTGACGCGGCGTTGAGACCCGGTGGCGATTCTTGTCCCGCCACTCCCATGAAGCACGGGGCACCTTTCCTTCGTACGGGTGTACGTCCACGTGCACCCAGTCTTGCCTACCGGAGCCGTGATGCAATGATAGAGCTTCCCGATGTTGAGCGAATGATCGAGCGTATTGCCGGTTACACGACCGGCAAAACGATCTCCATCATCCGGATCGACGACCCTGATGTCGCATCAATCGAGCGCGACATCGTCGAGAATCACCTTGAGAACCACGCCGTGGATTCCGTTGAACGCCACGGTCGCTACGTCGTCCTCCGTTTCCGTTCCGACTACAGCCTCATGTTCGACATGGGCGATGACGGTCTTCTGCGCCTCGAGTCCCAGACCGCGCCTCCGACCGACCGGACGCGGATCCGGTTCCAGTTCGCGGCCGGCCGGGAACTGCGTTTCTCGTCGTCCGGATCCCAGGGGACGGTCCAGGCCGTGGCCGGAAGCGAATTCAACGAGAAGGGGTCGCTCCAGAGTCTGGGGGTGGACCCGCTGAGCGACGACCTGACGCTGGCGCGCTTCGAATCGCTTGCGGAGGGGAATGCCCGCTCTTCCATCAAGGGTTTTCTCCTGAACCAGAAAGCGATCGCGGGGATCGGCAACGACTATGCGGATGAAATCTGCTTCCAGGCCGGCGTGCGCCCCGACCGGCGCGTCGGCCAACTGGAGCCCGAGCAGCTCGACCGGCTTCACCGTTACCTGAAGCGGGTCCTGAGGCGGGCCACGCTTCACTGGAGCGCCGCACATTCCGATCCCGGGTGGCTGATCAACTCACGCTCGTCGGGCGGCCCCTGTCCGCGATGCCGACATGCGTTGACGTCCCTCCGCGTGACCGGCCGGAAGACGGTGCTCTGCCCGAGGTGTCAGGCGGCCGCCTGAAGCTCCAGCGCATCTCGGCCGGCGGTCCGGCCGGCCACGGCCTGCCGGGCCGCTTCCGGGCGGTGCGTCCCTGGACTGTCGACGTGCGCGCCCTCGTGGCCTGCCTCCTCATGGCGGCACCTTTCGCCGAGATCCGTCCGCTTGTCGCCCAGGCGGGCAGCGGCGCGGCAGTCGGCATCCGGGACCCGAACGGCCATCCCTTCCGCACGCCCTCGGGCTCTCCCCTCGAGCCCGTACATCGTCTTGCGCTGCTGAGCGCCACGCGCGACTCCTTCCGTGACGGCATTGCCCTCGCGGACATCGGCGACCGCTTCGGGTTCTGGATCCGGCGCGATCCGGCCGGGGAGGTCGAAGTCGCAGGAGCGATTCACGGAGGGGCGTTCTCCCGCTTCGACCTCGAAGGTCCGGATCAGGCCCTCATCGAAGTGCACTACCGGATCGGCGTCCTCCTCCGCGCGCGGTTCGGCGAGGTTGCGGCTCGGGCCGAACTCTATCACGTGAGTTCGCATCTCGGGGACGAATTCCTCCTGGACACCGGCACCCGTCCCATCAGCACGAGCCGCGAGGGGATGGAACTCCTGCTCCAGGGATCTCCGGCGTCGGGCCTCACCGTCTACGGAGGCCCGGGCGTGCTGCTGCGCGCCACGCCGGACTTCGAGCCTCTTTCGCTGCGGGCGGGCGCCGCCTGGGAGTCCGCGCCGGGCGGGCGGGCGCGGTTCCATGCCTCGGTCGACTACTTCGGCTGGGCGGAACTCGAGTGGAAGCCTGCCGTTGCCGCGGAACTCGGGGCTGCGCTGGCTCGGGGGACGCGGGTCGGATTGCTCCTCGGCTTCGGTCCCTCCCGCGCGGAGCAGTTCCTCCGGCAGTCCGAGCGCCTGGTCGGGTTTTCCATCTCCCACGTGCGGTGACGTGGCGGCGCCCGAAGCCCGTCTCGGCCCCTCTCGCGTGTCCCGACGCTACTCTTTCTTCCGGGAGGCCGGCGGCTGTGCCTTCCTTCGTGCCCGGGAGAGGTACATCTGCTGCGGCAGCGACATGATGTTCGAGGCGGTGTAGTACAGGTTCAGCCCGGCCGCGAAGTTCGCAAAGAAGAAGGTGAAGACGACGGGCAGCACGTAGGAGATCATCTTCATCTGCGCGTTCGTCTGAATGCCTCGCTGCGTGATCCAGTTCAGTCCGAGCATTGAACCGCCCATCAGGACCGGGACGATGAAGAGCGGATCTCTCAGCGACAGGTCCGGAAGCCACAGGAACGGCACGCCGCGGAACTCGATCGTGTTCTGGAACACGAAGAACAGCGTGATCAGGATCGGAAGGGGCAGGAACATGGGCAGACAGCCGCCCAGCGGGTTGACCCCGTGTTCCCGGAAGAGCTTCATCTGCTCCTGCTGCAGGCGCTGCGGGTCGTCCTTGTAACGCTGCTTCAGCTTCTCGATCTCCGGCTGCAGCGCCATCTGCTTCATCTGCGCGCGTCCCGAGATGTGGAAGAGCGGTGACAGCACGATCCGCGACCCGACCCCGAACAGGATCAACACCCAGCCGTACGCCAGGGTGAACGACTCGTGCATCCAGATCAGGATCGCGACGATCAGGTTCCCGAAGGGCCGCGTGAACCACCGGAGCCACCGCCAGCCGACGGGGTTCACGTTGTGGAGTTCCTGCCCCATGGCCTGCAGACGCGAGAAGTCCTGTGGTCCGATGTACGCCGCGTACTCGAAGCCCGAGGTGCCCGCGGGTACGGGCAGCGCGGCCTGCATTTCCGCCGCGTCCTCCTCGAGCACGCCGCGCAGCATCACTCCTCCGATGCCCGGCCCCTCCGGCGGCGCCACAACGGCGGCGAGCCAGTACTTCGATTTGGATGCCACCCAACTGAAAGGAGCGCCGGAGGCCGGTCTCGTCTCGTCGATGTCCACGCGGTCCAGTCGCTCCGCCGCGATCTGTCCGGAGCGGCTCCGGGTGACGAGCGCCATCGCGGCCCTGTCCTCCCGCGGCACGGCCTCGTTTCGTTCGATCCCGCGGCCGAGACTCACGAGGACGACGTGTCCCACATCGCCCAGTCCGCGCAGCCCGCCGCTCACCTCGATCCGGTAGTCGTCCGGCTGGAAGCGATACGAGACATCGAAGGTGACCTCGCCGATCGCGGCCTCGAAACGCAGCTCCGCGGGCCCATCTCTCACCTCGAGCGTGGGCGTCGACGCGGTGAACGCAATCGAGCCGAGGGATACGGTATCGCCACGAAGCGTCAGCGCGTACGCCAGGACGGAGTCGTCCGGCCGCACCAACTCCACGTTGCGACCGCCGTGTCCACCCTCGGCGAAGTTCTCGTGCGCGAGCATCGTCGCGCCCACGAGGCGTGCGCCCCGCGTGTCGAACCGGTACTCGTACAGCTCCGACCGAACCGTGACGATCGAGCCTTCCCCGGCTGTGGCCGCGGTCTCCTCCACCTCCCCCGCAACCGCCGGCGTCTCCTCCGCTTCGGCCAGAACCGCCGCCACCTCCCGGGCCGCTCTCTCCTCGGCGGAGAGCCGGTCCAGCTCGTCCGCCGCGGTCGTGGTTTCCTGCGTCGCGACACTGTCGGGCGACACCGGTTCCGGCGGCCTTTCGCTCGGCGGGAAGAACACGTTCGAGAGGATCATCACGCCGACCATCAGCGCGATGGCGAGAAGCAGACGGCGTTCCATCAGCGCTCCCGGGCGGGAACCGGGTCGTAGCCGCACGACCCGAGGGGGTGACAGCGAAGAAGGCGCCGAACGCACAGCCAGACGCCTCGGACCGCTCCGAATCGCCGCACCGCGGTCAACGCGTATTCCGAGCAGCTCGGCTCGTACCTGCAGGAGGCCGGCAGCCAGGGAGAGACCACCAGCTGGTAGCCGCGAATCGCTCCGATGATCACCCGGCGCATACCGTCTCCAGCGAATCCATCAACGTCGTCCGAAGCCTCTCGTACGAGGCGTCGTAGGCGGCCGGTTTCGCTCTCACGACCAGGTCCAGATCGAGCCGGCGGGCTTCAAGGGCGGGCAATACGTGAAGGCGAGCGATCTCGGTCAGGCGCCGCCGTACGAGGTTTCGCGCGACCGCGCCGCGGCCGTGGCGAGGCGTCACAACCCCGATCCTGGAGCGGCCGGCGGTCGACCGAGCGAAGAAGACGTCCACGATGCGGCCACGGCTGGAGCGGCCCGCACGGATGGTTCGGCGAATCTCCCGTGCTGTGCGCAGCCGAGCCGCGCGAGGCCGTCGATAGCCTTCGGGCCGACGCCCGCTAGCGGCTTCGTCGCTTGCGACGGAACGCGTCACTGACGGTGAGCCGACGTCGACCCTTCCTTCGGCGGCGCGACAGCGTGCGGCGGCCCGCCTTCGTCTTCATGCGCGCCCGGAACCCATGATCCCGAACGCGCTTCCTGTTGGTCGGCTTGCTGTATGTGGGCTTCCCCATGTCACATCACCCGAGGCTTTCCGGTCATATCTTCAGGTCTTCGAGGCCAGCCCGGAAGTCTAGACCTGGCGCGGGATAGTGTCAATTCGGCGCGCCCGACGACGACGACGGCGCCCGATGCCGTCCGCCATCCATGCGCCATCCCGCGAGGTGTGTCCCTTCGTTGACACTCGCCGGCGGATTCGCCTAAGATCAGAACCCTTATCCCACCGTCTTCTTCTCATGCCAGCGCGTCACGGATGGAGCTGACTGCACACGAGGCCTGGATCAAGATTCGCGCGTCGGCGAAGCTCGTGCTCCCGGAGCAGACCTATCGCACCTGGCTCGGATCGACCGAGGCCGTCTCGCTTTCCGACGACACGCTCGTCGTCTCCGCGCCCACCCGGTTCGCGGTCGAATGGGTCGAGGACAAGTACGGGACGCTTCTGCGTGACATCTCCGAGCGGGAGCTCGGCGCGAGGCTTCGACTCCGCTTCGAGCACAAGGGAGCCGAGGAGCGTCTCGACTTCCCGGAGATCGCGGAACCCTACCCCGGCGACCCCGGTCACGCGCTGGCTTCCCAGACGCCGAATCGCGGAGGCCTTCCCGCGGCGGCGGCGCTGAACGAACGCTACACCTTCGCACGATTCGTCATTGGCGGCAGCAACGAACTCGCCGCGGCGGCGTCGGATCGCGTCGCCGCCGCACCGGCCACGACCTACAACCCGCTCTTCATCTGGGGTGGCACCGGTCTCGGCAAGACACACCTGATGCACGCGATCGGCAACACGATTCTCGACCGCCTTCCGGACTGCCAGGTCGCCTACGTCCCGTCCGAGCAATTCACGAACGAGATGATCGATGCGATCCGGACCGGGCAGACCGCGCTCTTTCGCGAGCGGTACCGCCGGATCGACGTCCTGCTCATCGACGACGTGCACTTCATCGCCAACAAGGAAGGGACGCAGGAAGAGTTTTTCCACACCTTCAACGCGCTCTACGACGCCAAGAAACAGATCGTCATCACGAGCGACCGTCCGCCGCAGGACATCCCCGGCCTCCAGGAACGCCTCGTTTCCCGGTTCGAGTGGGGTCTCGTCACCGACATCCAGCCCCCCGACCTGGAGACGCGTTCCGCGATCCTGCGCAAGAAGGCCGACGAGGACGGGATTGAAATCGACGACGACGTCATCGAGTACGTCGCACGGAGTCGGCGTACCTCCGTCCGGCAGCTCGAGGGCGCCCTGATCAAGCTTCTCGCCTTCAGCTCTCTCACGCGACGCGAGATTTCGCTCGACATGGCGCGCGACGCGCTGGGGCCCGAAGGCAGCGACGCCGATGAGCAGGTGATCGAAGTATCGGCGGAAGAAGTCCGCGCCCGCATCGCCGCTTCCTGGGGTGTCTCCGTGGAGGCGCTCATCTCGAAGCGGCGGAACCGGACCGTGACCGTCCCCCGGCAGGTCGCGATGTACCTCATCAAGACCCATCTCGACCTGCCCTACTCCGATATCGGCCACCTCTTCGGCGGCAGGAATCACTCCACCGTCATTCACTCCGTCAACAAGGTCGAGGCGGACATGGCGTCCGATGCCTCGCTCCGCGGCCGCATCGGCCAGCTGCAGCAAGAGCTGTTCCGAACCTGATGTCGCGTCCGTCCACCACCGTGTGCAAAACGGGACGAAGACTGCGCGTTACGCACACGATACGCACACCATCGAGCGCATCGCCTCCGCGGCGGCACCAATGTTTCGCCGGAGCTTCGACAACCGTGTCGGCGTGTCGACAGCGGACGCACCTCTGCCGGGCCGCACCAAACCTGGGGAACGCCGAATTTTCGACACTTCGACAGGCTCTACTACTACTCCGTTGATACATATATCATACGCAACCGTAGAACCCACGGTGGAAAACCCGAACCGACACTGCCGGAGCTGAAATGAGATTCTCGATCACCCGAGAGGCACTCCAGGAGGGTCTGGCGGCAAGCGCTGCCGCCGTCCCGACCCGAGCCGCGCTCCCGGTTCTCTCGAACATCCTGATCCATGCGGAGGACGATGCCGTGCGGCTGAGCGGCACGGACATGTCGATCTTCGTCTCGTTGTCCGTGCCCGCGGAGGTCTCCGAGGCGGGCGTCGTGGCGCTGCCCGCGAGACAGCTCCTCGAGATCTCGCGCGTGCTCGACGATGCGCCGGTAAAGTTCGCCGCGGCCGACGGAAGTGCCGACGGAGCCTCCGCCGGAGTGGACATCGAGTGTGGCCGGAGCAAGTTCCGGCTTTATGGGCAGGCGCCCGACGAGTTCCCGGACTTCCCGGAGATCGATTTCGCCGGGGGTTGGGAGATGTCGGCCGGCGAGCTGCAGACGCTGATCGAGCGGACGAGTTTCGCCGTTTCCACCGAGGACAGCCGGCCGATCCTGAACGGGATCCTGTGGCAGTTGCGTGAGGCGGCAACCGTGATGGTCGCCACGAACGGCCACCGCCTCGCGAAGATGTCGCGCGAACTGGACGTCAGCGGCTCGCCCGACGAGGCAGACCTCATCATTCCTCCGAAAGCGCTGAGCCAGGTGCAGAAGCTGTACCCTGCCGACACGGTGCTTCAGGTCGCGCGTTCGGAGAATCACCTGGCGTTCCGGTCCGCCGACCGGGAGGTCTTCACGTCGTTGATCGAGGGACCGTATCCGAACTACGAGCAGGTCATTCCGAAGGACAACGACAAGGTTGCGACCGTGAACCGGGCGGGCCTCGAGACGGCGGTGCGGCGCGTCGCGGTGATGGCGGATGACTCGACGAGGCGCGTACGCCTCTCCTTCCGGTCCGGCGACCTCGGGTTCAAGGTTCAGACGCCGGATCTCGGGGAAGCGGAGGACGCGCTGTCGCTGGATTACGAGGGCGAGGACATTCAGATCGGCTTCAATGCGACGTACCTCCTCGAGGTGCTGCGGCACATGCCGGAGGAGGACGTTCGAATGACGTTCAAGGCGCCGGAACGGGCGGCGACCTTCTCTCCCGCGAGCGGCGAACCGGATTACCTCTGCCTCGTAATGCCGCTGCGCATCCTCGACTGAGTCGCGGGCACAAATGACGACTTGCGCGAGGTGCGGGCAGGAGAGCGCCGCGTTCGACCGCTGTCCGTTCTGTGGAGAGGCTGCGGCCAGCTCCGAACGGGAGCGCGCGGGCGAGGCGGAGGGCGCAGAGGAGCTTAACCTGCCCGCGTGGGAGGATCCGGCGGTACCCTTCCCGGTGAACCTGATCGAGACGTGGCGCCGCAGCGTGTTGGAGCCCGGCGCTTTCTTCGCCCGCGGGCCCTTCGATCGCGCGGCGGTGCGCCCAATTCTCTACTACCTCGTGATCAGTGTCCTCGGAGCGGCGCTCTCGCTGACCTGGGGAGCGTTGCTGCCGACGACGCAGCCGGGCTTCGTGGAGACGGTCGCCGAGGTCATGAACATCGCGCTGCCGGATGCGGCGGCCACTGCGGGCTCCGCCGGGAGGCTCGCGGATTTCTTCCTCGCCCCGTTCTGGGCGGCGCTGTCCCTCGTCATTGCGAGCCTGCTCCTCCATCTGTTCGTACTCCTGCTGGTCCCCGGGCGTCGAAGCCTCACAGCCACCGTGCGCACGGTCTGCTACGCGTGCGGACCCGGCGTCTTCGCCATCATCCCGTTCGTCGGAGGAGTGGTGGCCTGGGTCTGGGGAGCCGTGCTGACGGTGATCGGCCTGCGAGAGGCGCACCGGACCACGACCGGAAGGGCCTTCGCGGTATGGCTGCTGGCGGCCGCCCTCCCGGTCGCCTTCCTGCTGCTGGGGGTCCTGCTGATCATCGCCCGCGTGGCAAGCGGAGTTTGAGCGCCCCTTCGGACCGCATGCATCCCGGGACGGCCGCCGTGACTCCACGGCCGGCCGCCACCGTCGTCGTCGCCACCCAGACGGCGGCCGGGCTGGAGCTCCTCCTGCTTCAGCGGCCCGCCGACGCCAGGTTCGGAGCCGGCGCGTGGGCCTTTCCGGGCGGCGCGATCGACGGGGATGACGCTTGCGCGACGTGGGCGGACCGACTTCCGAGCGCGGGCGAAACCGCGGCGTGCGCGGCGGCGTTGCGTGAATTGTTCGAGGAGACGGGGATCATGCCGGCGCCGCTGCGCGGCTGCGGACCGGAGGCGCTGGTCGACGCCCGGCGGGCGCTGCTCTCGGAGCGGATCCGCTTCTCGCAGGTGGCGGAGCGCCTCGAACTCGACTTCTCGTCCACACGCATCGTGTACTTCGCGCGCTGGATCACGCCGCGCGGCGCGGCGCTGCGGTTCGACACCCGTTTCTTCCTCCTCTCGCTGGAGGAGCGGCCGCGTCGCCTGAATCTGACGCCGGAACACGAGGCGGCGATCTGGACCACGCCGGCCTCGGCGCTCCGGCGCTTCTCCGCCGGTCGGCTGCCCATGATGTTCCCGACCGCAAGGACGATCGAGCGGCTCGCCGGCTTCCGGTCGGTCGAGGACGCCATGACGGCACTCAGCGGGGTTCCCGTGGAACCGGCGCTCGTCAGGCTGGGCGTCGGCGAGAAGGGGCCAACGCCGCTCGCCCCGGGAGACCCCGGGTACGACGAGATCCAGTGACGTCGGGGGTAGGACCGGCCCACGTCGTTCGGCACGGATCCCGCATCACGGCGGTTCGTGCCGCCAATCCGGGCCCTCTCACGCTGACCGGGACGCAGACGTACGTGATCGGGACCGGGCCGCTGATCGTCCTGGACCCCGGACCGCAGGATGAAGCGCACCTCGGCCGTGTCGACGATGTGGTCGCCGGAAGACCGGTGGCGGCGGTCTGTCTGACGCACGCGCACGCCGACCACGCGGCGGCCGCGGCGGCGGCCGCCGGCCGCTGGGGAGAACTCCGCGCCTCGGCCGCCACCCTCGACCTCGTGGGGTTGGCGGGCCGGGCGCTGGCGGAGGACGAGGCCATGGCGCCGGGGAAGGGACTCCGTCTGCGCGCGATCCCGACGCCCGGTCATTCCGCGGACCACGTCTGCTACCTCCTCGAACCCTCGCGCACCCTCTTCACCGGGGATCTCGTGCTCGGAGAAGGGAGCACGATGATCGCCCACCCGGATGGGTCCGTGGAGGCCTACCTGGCGAGTCTCGCGCACCTCGCGGCCCTCCGTCCCGAACGTCTGCTCCCCGGACACGGCGCACCCGTCGAGGACGCGCTCGCACGCCTCGAGGAATGCCGCACGCACCGGCTGGAGCGCGTGGCGGCCGTCCGGCGGGCGCTGCAAGCCGGCGCCCGAACCCCGGAACGGATCCGGGCCGCGGTCTACGGGGACCTTCCCGCCACCCACCACGCGGCGGCCGACCTTACGATCCGCGCCTACCTCGCCTTTCTCGGGGAGACAGCTCTCGGGGAGACCTCCTCGTCGATCAGCCGTCGGAGATAGGCGGGAAAGGCGAGGTTGCCGAATTCCCCGCGGCCGATCCAGCGGTGCGGCCGCGGGTTCGTGACCTCACCCGATCGCCACCGGGCCCCGTGCACGGTGAGCCGCAGACGGAAGTGGCTGAACGCATGCCGCAGGACGCGAATTTCCTCACCCACGCGGCAGTCGAGGCCGAACCCTTCTCGAAGAACTCTCGTGAGCGCCGGCGCGGGCGGGGTTGAAGAGGGCAGCCCGACGGAGGGAAAATCCCACAGACCGCCCAGGAGTCCGTCCGATGGCCGCCGCAGTACGAGCACCCGTCCGCCGCGACGGACGATGGCCGCCGCCTCGACCCGCTCGGGGGATCGGGCGCGCGTCTTCCTCGGGGGCCGCTCCCCGACCGTTCCCCGGCGCAGTGCCAGGCATCGATTCGACAAGGGGCACGCTCCGCACCTCGGCCGGCGCGGCGTACAGACCGCGCTCCCGAGGTCCATCAGCGCCTGGTTCACATCTCCCGGCCGCTCCGGGTCCGCGGCGAGGAGGGCTCGCGCGGCCCGCTCGAGCTCGGAGGGAGAGGCCGTCTCGAGATCGCCCAGGCGCGACAGAACGCGGCGTGCGTTCCCATCGACCGCGGGTTCCGGCAGCCCGAACGCCACGCTGGCAACGGCGCCCGCCGTATAGGGGCCCACGCCCGGGAGCGTCCGCAGCTCCGACACCGCCCGCGGGACCCGGCCGCCGTATTCCGAAACCACGCGCCGCGCCGCCCGCCGCAGGTTGCGGGCCCGCGCGTAGTACCCCAGACCCTCCCAGAGACCGAGGACCTCGTCCTCCTCCGCCTCCGCGAGGGTCCATACGTCGGGGAAGCGGTCCATGAACCGCCGATGGTACGGCGCGGCGGTCTCCACTCGGGTCTGCTGCGCCATGACCTCAGCCACGAGGATCGCGTAGGGGTCCCGCTCTCCACGCCACGCGATGTCGTCCCGCTGCCGCGCGTCGAACCACTTCAGCAGCGGCGCCGCCACCGCGGCCGCGTCCGGGTCAGCGCGTGGCTTCGGGGAAGACGCCATCGAAGATGAACACCGCCGGTCCGGTGAGGCGGATCCGCCCCGCCTCGAGGAACTCCACCGTCAACGGGGCCCCCGACCGGACCAGGAACTCGACCCGGTCCCCCGCCTCGCCCGCGGCCCGGAGCGCGAACGCCGCCGCCATGCAGCCGCTGCCGCAGGCGAGCGTCTCGCCCTCCACGCCCCGTTCGAAGGTGCGGATGGCCACCGTCTCTCCGTCGCGGGCCACAAGGTGCACGTTCGCCCCTCCCGGGCCGACATCCTCCCGCCACCGCAGGGGCCGGCAGATATCGTCGAAGTTCTCCACATCCACCGACGGGACGGGGACCACAAGGTGCGCGGTTCCCGTCCGCACGAGCCATGCGTCACGTTCCCGCGGATTCCCGGTTCCGAGGCGCGCCCGCAACTCGCGTTCCACGCGAACGTCGAGCGCGTATTCCAGGGCCACGCCGTCCTCCCGCACCCTCGCGAGGATCTCACCGTCGTCCGTCACGAGGATGTGATCGGGCGGCACGAGCCCCCGCTCCACCGCGTAGCGCGCCGCGCAGCGCGAACCGTTCCCGCAGGTGGAAAACTCGGAGCCGTCGCAGTTGAAGAACCGGAGGCGGACGACTTCTTCGCTGAGGCTTCGGACGGTGATCAGCCCGTCCACGCCGACGCCCGTCGCGCGGGGGCACAGCGCGGCGGCCAGGGCCCCCGCATCCCGGAGCCCCAGTTCTTCGCCGCGCACGATCACGAAGTCGTTGCCGGCTCCGGTGTATTTGCTGAATAACGACATGTTTCAGAGGGAGGGCAGGGCGAAAAGGAAGCCGGCCGCGAGCATGAAGCCCACGGCCGGCTCTTGTCTCAACCGAAACCTGACTCGACGCGACGCCGGCAAGGCACCGCAGCCTTCAGGTCGGCGCATGTCTCGGGCGCCACCGGTTCAAGACCGGTTTACGCTGCCTCGAGGCGATCGCTTGCCCGTGCCGAGTCAGACCCGGTTCTACATCCTGCAGACACTAGATCACCTCCTTCCAAAGGGTTTACGGATAGGGCATGAAAGCACCTGTTGTGGGCCATGATGCCGTGCGCTCGCCCGCGCTGCAAGTTTTTTTGCCTTGCTGGCCCCGCCACCTTGCGTGAGAATCAGGCCGGCCAGACGGCGAGGAGGAGATGACGGACAGCCCGGAACAGGCGTTGTCGCCGGAGGAGCGGCAGGCGACGGTGGACCGTCTCTGCGCACATTTCGCGCGCGACGCCATGAACACGACGGAACTGGAACGCCGCCTGGACATCGCGTACGCCGCGCGCACCCGGGCCGAACTCGTTGCGCTCGAGCGAGACCTCCCCGCACTCCGGAGCGAAACACGCCCCGCCGGGCCCGCCCCCGTGGCGACGGCCTCCGTGCCGGTGGATCCGGCCCGTCCCGTCCAGGAGAACGACCTCATCGTCTCCATCTGGGGGGCGACGGAGCGCAAGGGCAGCTGGATCCCGCCCCGCCGGCTCAACGCCGTCACCGTGATGGGGGGTACGGATCTCGATTTTCGGCAGGCGACGTTCGCGACGGAGACGGTTTCGGTCCGGCTCCTTGCGCTCATGGGAGGCGTGGACATTGTTGTCCCTCCGGGGGTCCGCGTCGAGTGGGGCGGCATCGCGCTGATGGGGGGCGTGAGTACGCCGGAACCGGACACGCCGCCCGCCCCGGACGCTCCCGTCATCCGGATCAGCGGCCTCGTCTGCATGGGAGGTGTCGATGTCGTCGAGCGACACCCGGGCGAGAGCGCGAGGGACGCACGGAGGCGGATCAAAAGGGACCGCAGAGCCTGGCGAAGACTCGCCTCGGGCGACTAGCGGCGGAGTTGCTTGACGCCCGGCTCGCGGCTCGGGTATAGTCCCCACGCCGCCAACCCAGAGACGCTCGATCCGAAGCAAGGCAGAGGGTACGCATGTCGGACATTCCGGAAGATCTCAAGTACACGCCCGAGCACGAATACGTGCGGGAAACCGACGTCGACGGCGAGGTCTTGATCGGGATCACGGACTACGCCCAGGGCGAACTGGGCGATGTCGTCTACGTCGAACTTCCCGCGCCCGGCGAGGAGTTCGGACAGATGGAAGCGTTCGGAACCGTCGAGGCCGTGAAGACCGTATCCGAACTCTTTTGCCCGACAGCGGGAGCGGTCGTGGCGGTGAATGACGCGCTGGAGACCGACCCCGGTCTCGTCAACAGCGATCCCTACGGAGAAGGATGGATGATCCGGCTCGCGCTGGAAGCGCCCGACGACCTCAACGACCTCCTCACCGCCGAACAGTACGCCGCCCTCGTCGCCGACGGGGACGAGATCTGACGGCCCGCCCCTGAACATGCGGTTTGAGATGGAGCCGTTCGGCGAGTTCGCCGGGCGCCACATAGGACTGGCGCCCTCGGACGTGGAGCCGATGCTGGAGGTGGTCGGCGCGAAGAGCCTGAGCGAACTCGTCGAGGAGACCGTTCCCGAACCGATCCGCCTGGGTCGCGACCTCGACCTGCCCGAAGCGATCACCGAGAGAAGGCTTCTCGATCACGCGGCGGAGCTTGCGCGTTCCAACCGCCCCTTCCGTTCCTATCTCGGTCTGGGATATCACGGGACGCTGACACCTGGCGTCATCCTCCGGAACATCCTTGAGAACCCCGGCTGGTATACACAGTATACGCCCTATCAGGCCGAGATCTCGCAGGGGCGCCTCGAGGCGCTGCTCAACTTCCAGACGATGGTCATCGACCTCACGGGGCTTCCGATCGCGAACGCCTCGCTCCTGGACGAAGGAACCGCCGCGGCGGAGGCGATGCTCATGCTCTGGGGCAGCAGGGGGAGCGACGACCGGAACGTCTTCCTCGTGTCCGAGGCCTGCCATCCCCAGACCGTCGCCGTCGTCCGCGGCCGGGCGCGGCCGCTCGGAATCCAGGTCCGCCTCTTCCAGCACGGCGACATCGCGGCCCACGATCCGGACGACGCCTTCGGCGCGCTTCTGCAGTACCCGACCACGGAGGGTGCGGTCGTCGACTATCGGGGTCTCTGCGACGCCCTTCACGAGCACGGGGCCGGGGTTGTGGTCGCTGCCGACCTCCTCGCCCTCGCGCTGCTCGTGCCGCCGGGCGAGTTCGGCGCGGACATCGCCGTCGGAAACTCTCAGCGGTTCGGCGTACCCATGGGTTACGGCGGGCCGCACGCGGCCTACCTCGCCGCCACGGACGCGTTCAAGCGCAAGCTGCCGGGACGGATCATCGGAGTCTCGGTCGACGCGGACGGGAACCCGGCGCTCCGGATGGCCCTGCAGACGCGCGAGCAGCACATTCGGCGGGAGAAAGCGACCTCGAACATCTGCACCGCACAGGTGCTGCTCGCGATCATGGCCGGCATGTACGCCGTGTATCACGGACCGGAGGGTATCCGCGCCATCGCGACCCGCGTCCGAAAGTTGACGTGGACCCTCGCCCGCGGACTGGAGCGGCTCGGGCACACGATCGTTCACGAGCAGTTCTTCGACACCCTGCAGGTCATCCCCTCGGGCTTCACGTCCGCCGAGATCCTCGCCAGGGCTCGCGAACGCGGCATCAACCTGCGGGACTTCGAGGACGGGACCGTCGGAATCGCGCTCGACGAGACGGTGCGGGGCGAGGACCTGGAAGACCTGTTCGCGGTCTTCGGGGGCGAAGGGGAACGGGAACTCGGCGCCGGAGACGTTGCCGCGGACATTCCGGAGCCCGTCTATCCTGCGGAACTCGCGCGCGCCTCGAGCTACCTCGAGCACCCGGTCTTCAACCGGTACCATTCCGAGACCGAGATGCTGCGGTACATCCATCGGCTCGAAACCCGGGACCTGTCGCTGAACACGAGCATGATCCCGCTCGGATCCTGCACGATGAAGCTCAACGCGACATCCGAGATGATCCCCGTCACCTGGCCGGAGTTCGGGGCTCTGCACCCGTTCGCCCCCGTGGACCAGGCCGAGGGGTATGGACGCCTGTTCGACGATCTGGAGCGGTGGCTCTGCGAGATGAGCGGGCTGCCCGCCTGCTCGCTGCAGCCGAACTCGGGGGCACAGGGCGAGTACACCGGCCTGCTCGTCATCGCGGCCCGACACGAGGACCGGGGCGAGGGAGCCCGGGACGTGTGCCTCATCCCGTCGTCGGCGCACGGGACGAATCCCGCGAGCGCGGTGATGGCCGGGATGAAGGTCGTCGTGGTCCGCTGCGACGAGAATGGGAACATCGACGTCGACGACCTGCGCGCGAAGGCGGAGAAACACTCCGACCGGCTCGCGGCGACGATGATCACGTATCCGTCCACCCACGGGGTGTTCGAGTCGGCGATCCGGGAGGTGACGGACATCGTCCACGAGCACGGCGGACTCGTGTACCTCGATGGCGCCAACCTCAACGCCCAGGTCGGCCTCTGCCGGCCCGGCGATTACGGCGCCGACGTCATCCACATCAACCTCCACAAGACGTTCGCCATTCCGCACGGCGGCGGGGGGCCGGGGATGGGTCCGATCTGCGTGACGGACGAACTCGCGCCGTACCTGCCGGGACACCCGCTCGTCGATGTGGGCGGCGAAGCCGCGATCCCGCCGGTCTCCGCGGCGCCGTGGGGGAGCGCTTCGATTCTGCTCATCTCGTGGGCCTACGTCGCCATGCTCGGCCGGGACGGCGTGCGAGCGGCGACCGAGGCGGCCGTTCTCAACGCGAACTACATGGCGAGTCGTCTGAGCGAGCACTTCGATGTCCTCTACCGCGGCGAGCACGGGCGGGTCGCGCACGAGTTCATCCTCGACCTGCGTCCGCTGCGGCGGGGGACGGGAGTGACGGATGAGGATGTCGCGAAGCGACTCATGGACTACGGATTCCACGCGCCCACGATGTCCTTCCCGGTCGCGGGGACGATCATGATCGAGCCCACGGAGAGCGAGTCGAAGCGGGAACTGGACCGGCTCGTCGACGCTCTGGTCTCGATCCGCGAGGAGATTCGGAGGATCGCGGAGGGGACGCTGGATGCGAAGGACAACCCGCTGAAGAACGCACCCCACACCGCGGAGATGGTGACGGCCGATGCATGGGACCACGCCTACACGCGGCGGGAAGCCGCCTGGCCGGCGCCTTCGACCCGGGAGTGGAAGTTCTGGCCGCCCGTGCGTCGCGTGAACAACGCGTACGGGGACCGGAACCTCGTCTGCGCGTGTCCGCCGATCGAGAGCTACGAAACCGAGACCGCTGGCTCAGGCCAGGCAGGCGCATAGACCCGGAGGGAAGCGGATGGCACGACTCATCTTTCACGGCCAGAGCTGCTACGAGATCGAGACCGCGGACGGAACGCGGATCCTCATCGACCCGTTTCTGACCGGGAACCCCGTGGCCGATGTGGGACCGGAGCACTTCACCGACCGCCTCGACTATCTCCTCCTCACGCACGGGCACGGCGACCACATCGCGGATGCCTGGGACATCCTCGAGGCGACGAACGCGCAGCTCATCGCCACGTATGAAATCGTGTCCTACGCCGGGGAGGTGCAGGGGCACGCGAACGCCCACCCCATGCACATCGGCGGCGCCCACGAGTTCCCGTTCGGGCGCGTCAAGCTCACCGTGGCCCTCCACGGCGGGAAGATCGACGCGCCGGGCGCGGAGGCGTACACGACGACGCCCGCCGGCATCCTCCTCACCGTGGACGGCACCCGCGTCTACCACGCCGGCGATACGGGGCTCACGCGCGACATGGAACTGCTGAACGGGGAAGTGGATGTGGCGCTGGTGCCGATCGGCGACAACTTCACGATGGGCCCGGAGGACGCCGCGCGCGCGATAGGGATGATCGAACCCCGCATCGCCGTTCCGAACCACTACGGCACGTGGGAGTTGATCGACGTCGATCCGGCCCGCTTCGTGGACGCCGTCGGCGACACGGCCGAGGTCGTGATCCTCGAGCCCGGAGAGGCTCTGGAGTTGTGACCGCGCGGCGCGCGCGTGCCCGGCCCCGGGGATCGCCATGCATCGTACTCCCCTACGCCGTGGCGGACGGCGCCCGCAACATGGCCGTGGACGAGGCGATGCTCGAACTCGCCGCGGGGGGTTCGACGCTGCTCCGGTTTTATGGCTGGGAGCCCTGGTGCCTGTCGCTCGGGCGGCATCAGGAGGCTCCGGACCGGCTGCTAGGGCGCTCACCGGATGAACTCCGCCCCGGCGTCGACGCCATCCGGCGGCCGACGGGCGGTCGATCCGTCTTTCACGGGCCGGAGATTACGTACGCCTTCGCCTGTCCCGCGCGGGCGTGGGGCGGGCCCCGGGCCGTCCTGCGAACCGTGCACCGCGCATTGGCCGAGGGGCTGCGCGCCCTGGGAGTCCCGCTCGACGCGGTTCGGGACGACGATGCGGAGGCGAGTTTTGCGGAGGCCGCCCGCATCTCCGCCGCGAGCTGCTTTCGCGATCCGGCCCCTGGAGAACTCACCGCGCACGGTCGCAAGCTCGTGGGCAGCGCCCAGTGCCGTCGCCGCGGAGGCGTGCTTCAGCACGGGTCCATCCTCCTGGAGGACAGACAGCGCCTCGGCGACCTGGATGGAGGCGACGTCGGGCCGGAGGAGAGCGCCGCAGCGGGGGTCTCCGGGAAGGGACCCGCGATCGGCCTGAACGAGTTGCTCGACCCGGTGCCAGACCGTCGCCTCATCGTCGAGCGTCTCGCCGACAGCGTGGCCCGCGCGTTCGGAGCGCCCGCCCCGGCCGCGACGAAGGCTCCCGCGGGGATCGCGACCTCCGCGGCTCTGACCCGCCTTGCCGCCGGCTACGAGCGCATCCACCGCGCCGGTGCCTGGCTCTGGCTCCGGGAACGGCCTCTCCCGCCGCTTGACGGTCCCGCAGACCGCTTCTAGCTTGGTTCCGCTCGTGCTCAAGCGCATCCGCGCCGGACGTTGCGAGTCAGTCAATCGATCCACCTTACGGGGAGGCCCACCTTGATCGCGTCCACACTCTGGTTGCAGGAGACACTGACGCTGGGCGAAGGACAGACGCTCAACCTCGCGGAGATCTGGGAGGCCGGGGGGTGGATGATGTGGCCGCTCGGCGCCGCGCTGGCCATCGGGATCCTCATCATCCTCTGGAAGCTCGTCGACCTCCAGTTGAAGGGCGGCAAGAACAAGAACGTCCTCCGGGAAGCCGACGAACAGATCGCCGCCGGCCACCTCGATGAGGCGCTCGAACTCTGCACCGAGTCCGGCGCTCCGGCGGGGAACGTCCTCAGCGCGGGGCTCTCGCGGTACAACGAGGGGACCGACCGCGCGACGCAGGCGGTGGAGAATGCCGGCGCCATCGAAGTCGCGGGGCTCGAGAAGGGTCTCGTGTGGCTGGCGACGCTGTCGAACGTCGCTCCGCTCCTCGGCTTCCTCGGAACCGTGATCGGGATGATCATGGCCTTCCAGGCCATCGAGATCGCGGGCGAAGTGGAAGCCACCCTGGTCGCCGGCGGGATCAAGGTCGCACTCATCACCACCGCCACCGGCCTCACGATCGCGATTCCGATCAACATCTTCCACAACTACTTCGTGACGAAGATCGATCGCCTCGTCATCGACATGGAAGAGAGTGCACAGCGTCTCATCGACGCGCTGCACGAGCGGGTGGCCGCCTAGAGAAGAAGGAGCCGGTCGCCGCGGCGTTTCGCGGTGCTCGCGAGGGGTTCCGAACGAGCGGCCCGCCATCCCGGCGGGCCGCTTTTTTTCGGATCCGGGGGGCCTCCGCTTGCATCGAGGGCACCGGAGCATTGAAGTTCGTTGTCGGGCCGCAGGCCGGGGCCCCGGCGTGAGTGGGGTGGGGACGACGTGGGAAGGAGGCCTTCCTGTGCATGTTCAGCGGCATATCCGGCGCCTTCAGCGCATCCATCGCGTACGCGGTCTCTGGTTGGCGTCGCTACTGATGCTCGTCCTGGCGTTCCCTCTCGCCGCGCAGACCGGGAACGCGGCACGCCCATCGGACCCCGCCGAGGTCACGCCGACGACGGCAAACGCGCGGCGCCTGCTCGATGCCCGGATGCCGGTCTCGGCATCGGCTCTGCTGGCGCGCGAGCTCGCCGCGGGCGAGGTGCGAGGGGACGAGATCGTGCTCCTGGCGGCGCAGGCCTTCGCGGATCAGCGGGCATGGGCTTCCGTGCTGGGCCGCCTCTCGGGGAGGGAGGGTCCACCCACGGCCACGCAGTCGCAAGCGGCGCTCCTCCTCGCTCGAGCGTACGCGGGACTCGACAGCCTGACCCGATCCGCGGCGCACTACCGCGCGTATCTGGATGCGGTCGACGGGACGCCTCCGCTCCGCGCGCGGGTGGAGTTCGCCCGCGTCTCCTACCGGCGGTATCACTGGTTCGAAGCGCGGGACCAGCTCGTCCTCGCCGAGCGCGAGCACCCCGAGTTCGCTCCGTGGTTGCGGCTCTCGCGCCTCTACGCCCTGGCGGAGGCCGAGGACCGGGACGCCTTCGCCCTCGCCGACTCGATCGTACGCGAAGCCCGCGTACCGGCCGACTCCGCACTCCTCCCGGCGGCGCGCCTGGCCTTCGAACTCGGGGATCCCGAACGCGGGGCCGCGCTCGCGGGCCGCGCCGGAAGGGGCGTCCGGAACATCCTCGCCGCCCGGCACCTCGGACCGCACTACCTGGCGACCGGGGACTCCGCCGCGGCGGAGTCGGCCTTCGCCGCCGCGATCGCGAGAGGCCTTCAGACGCCGGAGACGGGGCCGGCCCTCCTCGCGCTCACGCGATCGTGGCGGACCCTGCGCGATGTCGGGCGCTCCGACACCCGCGCCGGTCGTCGCTCCCGTGGCGCCGGCTACCTGTCGGAGGCGCTCGAGCTCGCACCCGCGGGCGAGCGCCCCGTCATCGCCGAGTCTCTCGCTTCGACCTACATGGCGCTGGGCAATCCCGGACGGGCGGCGGAGACGCTCGCCCCGTGGACCGGGGATCCCGCTTCCGTCACCGCGCCCCGGGCGTCGCTGTGGATGCTCGCCGCCAGCATCTACCGTGCGCTCGGACGCCCCGGCGACGCCGCGACGGCGCACGAGACGGCCGCCCGCGGCTCCGGGGATGTCGCCGCCCGTGCCGCCTACCTGCTCGCGGACCTCGAACACGATGCCGGCCACCCGGACATCGCTGCGGAGGGTTTCGAACGCTCCTACCGCGCCTTCCCGGAAGCGAGCTACGGCTCGCGGTCGCTGGAACGGCTCGCCCTTCTCGCGTACCACGAAGGCCGCTACCCGGAGGCGCGCGCGCTCCTGGCCGAATACCGCGAGCGCTACCCCGAGGGCGGATGGGTCCAGGGCGCCATCTACTGGAGCGGCAAGGTGGCGGAAGCGCTGGGGGACACCCAGGCCGCGAGCGCGTTCTACGCCCGCGCCCTCCGGTACAACCCGCTGGACTACTACGCCATCCTCGCGGAGCCCCGCACCGGCACCGACCGTCTGGCCACGATCGATCTCGGGGAAGCGGAACCGCTGCCCGACCTCGATCCCGTCCACGCGACCGCGCTCCGGCGCATGAACGTGCTGCGGGAGGTGGGTTGGCCCGAGCGAGGGCGCCGGGAATACCGCCGGGCGAGCGAGCGCGGACCGTCGACCTACGGCGCGATCCTCGCGTTCGCGCACGCGCTGAACGCCGCGGAATGGACGCGGGAGGGGATTCGCGAAGGGTGGCGCGCGCAGGCCATTCGCGGGCGCTGGACGCGGCCGCTACTCGAAGCGATCTATCCGCTGCCCTATCGCGAGGCCCTCGTCGCCGCCGCGGAGCGGAACGGATTGCGGCCCCACTTCGTCGCCGGACTCTCGCGTCGCGAGTCGATGTTCGACCCCGAGATCCGCTCCGTCGCGAACGCCATCGGCCTCATGCAGCTCCTGCCGGAGACGGCCCGCAACGTTTCCTCCCGCGCCGGACTCGCCGGCTATCGCCGCCACCAACTCACGGTCCCGCAGGTCAACCTGATGCTCGGGACGCGGTACCTGTCGGAAGTCCTCCGCCGCTTCGACGACTTCGATATCGCGGGGATGATCTCCTACAACGCCGGCCCCCACCGCTACACGCGCTGGCGCGACTTTCCCGAGTTCTCCGATGAGGAAAAGCTGGTCGAGCGAATCCCCTACCGGGAGACGCGCGAGTACGTTCGGGCGGTCACGGAACTCGCCGAAATCTACCGCTTCCTGTACCCGGATCTGGCCTCCGCGAAGCCCTGAACAGGCGGTCTTCGACGGCCCCGCGACGGGCCCGTAGCGACGTGTTGACGGTTCCAAATCGCTCGCATAGCATAGGTGCGTCTCGAGTCCGGCGGGGCGAAAAACGATGCACGGCGAGCCGCGCGACGCGCCCGCAACACCCATCACCGATGTTCGCAGGAGGCAGGATGCCATCAGGTACGGTAAAGTGGTTCAACGACTCCAAGGGGTACGGTTTCATCGAGCAGCCCGACGGCGGCGATGACGTCTTCGTCCACTATTCGTCCATCGACATGGACGGGTACAAGACTCTCGTCGAAGGGATGGCGGTGGACTACGAGTTCACGCAGGGCGACAAGGGCCTGCACGCGACCCGCGTCGTGCGCACCGCCTGACCGGACGCCGTAGCCGAGCCGGAGCTTCACGCGCCCCGCCCCACCCGGCGGGGCGCTTTTTTTGTCCCCGGCTTTGCCACGGACGGCTCCCCCGCCATACATAGATGCCATGCCGACCCTCTCCGACAGCCCGTGAACGCCGTGTGGCGGCGCCAGGCGCCGTGAAGCCCGCACGGGCCTCTCGTCCGTCGCTCTTCCTGCTCGATGGCTACGCGCTCATCTACCGCGCGTTTTTCGCCATGATCAACCGGCCGCTCACGACCTCCAGCGGCGAGAACACGTCGGCTCCCTATGGAATCGCCCGCTTCCTCATGCGGCTGATCGCCGATCACGCGCCCGACTATCTCGGCGTCGCGTTCGATGCCGGCGACAGCTTTCGCACCGACATCTACCCGGACTACAAGGCCACGCGAGAGAAGATGCCCGACGAACTCCGGGCGTCCCTCCCCAGGTGTCGAGAGGTCTTCGACGCCTTTCGGGTGCCCGTCATCGAGGCGGAAGGGTGGGAGGCGGATGACGTGATCGGGACCCTCGCGCAGAAGGCCGCGCGCCGTGATCTGCGCACCGTCATCGTCTCCGGAGACAAGGACTTCCACCAGCTTGTGGACGACCGCACGGCGTTGCTCAATCCGGGCCGCGGCGGACCCGCCGGAGTGGAACAGGTGTGGGTGACGCCGGACAACGCCGAGGAGCGGTTCGGCGTGCCGCCGGAGCGCGTGACGGACTTCCTCGCGCTGCTCGGCGACGCGTCCGACAACGTCCCCGGCGTGCCCGGCATCGGGAAGAAGACCGCGCCGGCGCTCATCCGGCAGTTCGGCGACCTGGAGTCCATCCTCGCGCGGGCGGACGAGGTCAAGGCCGCACGGGCCCGCAACGCGCTTCTAAAGCATGCCGACGATGCCCGGCGCTCCAGGCAGCTGGTGACGATCCGCACCGATGCGCCCGTGAGCCTCGATCTCGAAAGCCTCCGGTCACGGACGCTGGACGCCGAAAAGGCGGCGGCCGTTTTCCGCGACCTAGAGTTCCACAATCTGCTGAGGGAGCTGGAGGCTCCGGCGTCCGAGGCCGAGCGCTTCGCACCGGAGGTGGACGTCGTGGCGGATGCGGGTGGGCTGGGTGCCCTGCTGGCCGAGTGCTCGGACGCTCCGCGCATCGGACTCTTCGTCGCGGGCAGTTCCGACGATCCGCTCGGCGCCGATCTCGTCGGCCTCGCGGTCGCCGCCTCCGACGCCCGCGCCTTCTACCTGCCCCTCGGGCACCGGGCCCCGGAGATCCAGCACGATGCGGCGGGAAACCCTACGCTCGCCTTCGACGCGGGCGATCCGGTCGGCCTGCCGGGGCTGACGTCGTCCGACATGCGAGGCCTGCGGGAACTGCTCGCCTCGGACACCCCGAAACTCGGGCACGACCTCAAGTACGCCGCCCAACTCCTGCGCCGGCACGGCGTCGAGTTGGGGGGGCTCGAGGACGACGACGCGTTCGACACGCAGATCTCCTCCTACTGCCTGGATCCGGCCCGCCGCGACCGCGCGCTCTCCACCCTCGGCCCCGATCGCCTCGGCGTCGCGCTCGAGACGGGCGACGCCATCACGGGCACCGGACGGAACCGTCTCCCCCTCGCATCGGTCGAGCCTGCGCGCGTCGCCGAATGGGCCGGGGCCCGCGCCGCTCTCCTGCACCGCCTCGCGAAAGTCGACGAAGCCGACCTCGTGCGCACCGGGATGGGCCGCCTCTTCCGCGAGGTCGAGATGCCGCTCGTCACGGTCCTCGCGAGCATGGAACGCGCCGGCATCGCGATCGACCTCGACTTCTTCGGCGAGCTGCGCGCCCGCCTGCGCCGCGATCTCGACGCCGTGCGCTCGGAGATCCACAAGATCGCCGGGACCGAGGTCAACCTCCGCTCCGTGCCGCAGATGCGGGCGCTTCTCTTCGACCAGCTCGCACTGCCCGTCCTCAAGAAGATGAAGACCGGGCCCTCGACGGACGAGTCCGTGCTCGAACAACTCGCGGCCATGGGCCACGAACTTCCGCGCCTCATCCTCGAACACCGGGAACTCGACAAGCTGGACGGCACGTACGTGGGCGTGCTCCCCGGCCTCATCGACGACCGGGGGCGCATCCACACCCGCTTCAACCAGACCGTCGCCGCGACCGGCCGGCTCTCCTCGTCGGACCCCAACCTCCAGAACATCCCGATCCGTCGGGCGCTGGGGCGCGAGATCCGGAAGGGGTTCATCGCTGCTCCCGGCCACTTGTTCACGGGGGCGGATTACTCCCAGATCGAGCTCCGCGTAATGGCGCATCTCTCGGGGGACGAGGCGTTCGTGGAAGCGTTCCGGGCGGAGCGCGACATCCACCGGGAGACGGCGGCCCGGATCTTCGGGGTCGAGCCGGATGACGTCACGCCGACCATGCGCGAGCAGGCGAAGACGATCAACTTCGCGACCATCTACGGCCAGGGCCCGTTCGCGCTCGCCCAGCAGCTCGGTATCTCGCGGGCGCAGGCGAGCGAGTTCATCGACGGATACTTCGAGAGGTTCGCGGGCGTGGCGGCCTACCTCGAGGAGATGAAGGAACTGGCGCGGGACCGGAACTATGTCGAGACGCTGTTCGGACGTCGCCGGTACATCCCCGAGATCCGGTCAAGGAACCCCGGGATTCGCGGCTACGGCGAACGGACGGCGACGAACTCCCCCATCCAGGGATCCGCGGCGGACCTCATCAAGGTGTCGATGATCCGGCTCCACGAGCGTCTCGCGGGAACCGACGCGCGCATGCTGCTGCAGGTGCACGACGAGTTGCTCATCGAGGCCCCGGAGTCCGATGTTGAAGCCATCGGCCGGATCGTGCGCGAGGAGATGGAAGGGGCCATCGAGCTGGCCGTCCCCCTGCGCGTCGATCTCGGGATCGGCCGCAACTGGTACGACTGCAAATTCGGGAAGGGACCGTGAACGCAGCCCGGATCGCCCTCATCGCCTGGACAGCGTCCGCGCTCGCGTGCGCGCCGCCCTCCACGCCGGACCGGCCCGCGGTGGACGGGGTCTCGCTGGACGGGGTCGCGGACCGCATGGCCGAACTGGGCGTGCCGGGCGTCAGCGTCGCGGTTTTAGTCGACGGCGAGATCGCCTGGGCGCGCGGCTACGGACTCGCCGACGTCGAATCAGGCCGGCCCGTGACGCGGAACACGCTGTTCCAGGCGGCCTCCATCTCCAAGCCCGTGGCGGCCCTCGCCGCCCTTCGCCTCGTCGAATCGGGCCGGGTGGACCTCGACGGGGACGTCAACGCCTATCTCACGAGTTGGCGAGTGCCGGACAACGCGTTCACCGAGCAGGGGCCCGTCACCCTGCGCGGGCTCCTCACGCACCGGGCCGGCCTCACCGTGTGGGGCTTCCCCGGGTACGGCCCGGACGAGGAGGCGCCGGACGGCCCAGGCGTTCTCGACGGCCGCGGCAACACCGACCCCGTGCGCGTCTACAAGGCGCCCGGCGAGAGCTGGCAATACTCCGGCGGAGGATACACGGTGATGCAGCAACTCGTGGCGGACATCCACGGCAGACCGTTCGCCGCGGTCATGCGCGAGGAGGTTCTCGACCCGCTCGGCATGTCCCGCTCGACCTACGAGCAGCCGATCCCCAACGAGCGGCAGGACGACATCGCGACGGGCTACCGGTCCGATGGCGAGCGCGTTCCCGGCGGGTGGCACACGTATCCCGAACAGGCGGCCGCCGGCCTGTGGACGACGCCGAGCGAACTCGCGCTCTACGCCCGGGAGGTGCAGCGTGCCTGGAAGGGTGAGTCGACCCGCGTGCTGGGAGAAGCGCTCGCCCGCGAGATGCTGTCGCCCGACGCGGACGACTGGGGGCTGGGCCCGGCGATCTCCGAGGACGGGGAACGCTTCCGGCACGGCGGCTCGAACCAGGGCTTCCGCTGCACGTTCGCCGCGTACATCGATGGGGACGACGGGGTCTTCGTGATGACGAACTCCGACTCCGGGAGCGAGCTCGCGGCGGAGATCGCGATCGCGGTCGCCCAGGCATACGGCTGGTCCGGACCCCGCGCCGAAGAGAGGGCGCCGGGCGAGGAAGGCACAGAAAGGGAGTAGATCACGATGGCGTGGAACCAGACCCGACGAGAGTTCGTGAAGACGTCCGCCCGCGCCGGCGGGGCGGTCGGCGTGCTCAGCGCCTTCGGCTCGGCCGCCTGCGCGGGGGGCGAGGCAGGCCCGCTTCGCATCCTCATCCTCGGCGGGACGCGCTTCATCGGCCCGCACCAGGTGAAGTACGCGCTCGACCGGGGCCACGAGGTGTCGATTTTCACGCGCGGGCAGACCGAGCCGCCGTTCTACCAGGACTACTTCGAGCGTGTCGAGCACCTGATCGGTGACCGGACGAGCGATCTGTCGGCACTCGAGGGCAGAGAGTGGGATGCCGTCATCGACAACTCCGCCTCCTACCCGAGTTGGGTCGCATCAACGACCGAACTCCTGCGCGGCCACGTCGACCGCTACCTCTTCGTCTCCTCCATCTCCGCCTACGCGGACTTCGCCCGGGTCGGGATCGACGAGGACTATCACGTCGGGCAGTTGTCGCCTGACGAGGCCGAGGACGACGGAGGCTACGGGCCCAGGAAGGCGCGCTGCGAGCAGTACGCGAGCGACGCCTTCGGCGAGAACGCGATCAACGTGCGCCCGGGGCTGATCATCGGGCCCGGCGACAACACGGACCGCTGGACGTACTGGCCGGTCCGGGTCGACCGCGGAGGGGAAGTGCTCGCCCCCAACACCCCCGCCGACCCGGTGCAGAACGTCGACGCCCGCGACCTCTCCGAGTGGATCGTGCGCCTCGTCGAGACTCCGGGAACCGGGGGCACGTACAACGCCACGGGAGAAATACAGCGGTTCGGCGACATGCTGGAGGAGATCCGCGGCGCGCTCGGCTCCGACGCCGCGTTCACCTGGGTGCCGACGGAGTTCATGGCGGAGCAGGACGTGGCGCCGTGGATGCACATGACGAACTGGACGCCGCCCGAAGGGGAAACGGTCGGCATGAACCAGGTTTCGGTCGCCGCCGCCGTGCAGGCCGGGCTCACGTTCCGCCCGCTCGCCCACACCGCCCGCGACACGGTCGAATGGTGGAACTCGCTCCCCGAGGATCGCCGCGCCGAACCCCGGGCCGGCCTCCCCGCCGAGTTGGAAGCCGAGGTCCTCGCCGCCTGGCACGCCAGCGCATGAGGACATGACGCGCCGTCATCGGATCGGCGCACTGGCGATCGCGGTCTCCGTCGCGGCCGGCTGCGAGGCGATTGGCGCCGGTCGGGTCACCGGCCAGCAGGTGTGCGACCGTCCATGGGAACTCGAGGAGACGCTTCGTCTGGGGTCCCCGGACGGCGAAGACGCGCTCACCTACGTGCGGGATCTGGCGACCCGGCCCGATGGAAGCATCTACCTCCTCCAGTCCTGGGATCCGATCCGCGTCTTCCGGTCCGACGGTCGACCCGCAGGAATGATCGGGCGTCAGGGAGAAGGACCGGGGGAGTGGGCACTTCCCCTCAGGCATGCAGGTTGGCTGGGCGACACACTTTGGGTGAGTCACCGGCTCGGGACGCAGTTCCTCTCGGCGGATGGCGAGGAGATCCGCCGCGTGAGCTTCAGGATCCGACTCCCTGCCGAGGGATCCCACCTGAGTCCCGGTCGGCCCCTCCCGGACGGCACCTTCCTGCCCTCCCGGTCGGTGAACGAGGACGCGGGGCTCTTTCTGAAGGCTGGCAGGGCCGCCCTGCGGCGCGTCTCGGCATCCGGCGAGATCGTGGATACGCTCGCCATGGTCGAGCGGCACCTGGGCCCGTACGCCCTCGAACACGAAACAGACCGGTATGGGTGGGGCGTTATGACCTCCCATCCGCTGGGCCCCTGGTCTGGAGAGTCCTGGCTCCCGGTCGCCGCAACGCCCGACGGCGCCGCCGTCGTCCTGATCGGGAAGGTGAGGGAGGAAGGGGAGGACGCGAGCTTCGATCTGCTCCAGATCCGGTTCGACGGCGACACCCTGCTCCATCGCACCGTTCCATACAAACTTCGACCCATCACGCGCGCCGAAGCGTCGCTGCAGCGGGAACGCATGGCCGACCAACTGGCCCGCGGCGGGTCTCCGTGGGACACGAGCAACCCCGAGCGGAAGCGGCGGATCGGGCGTGAACTCATCACCTTCCCCGAGCACTATCCGCCCGTGCGCCGGATCGTAGCCGGCGGGGACGGCTCGATGTGGCTCCTCCGCGAAGCGTGGCCAGACCCGGCCGACATCTGGGAAATCTACGGCGAAGACGGGGAACTCGAGGGCTCGGTGCGGATCGAGGGACCGGCGGACCACGATGACTGGGACCCGCGGCTACGAATTCTCCGCGCCAGTCGAACCGAAGTCTGGGCCACGACGCTCGGCGAGTTCGGTGTCCCCTACGTCCACCGATACCGGGTCGACCGCAACTGCCGTTGACCCCACTGGAACCTTCTCCGGTGTCCGGTGGTCAGAATCACAGTCACGATCACCGTTTCGCAGGCGACAACATGCTTCACAGGCTTCTCGAAACCCGGATGGGCCCGCTGGCGCTCGCGGTTTCCCTGGCCGTCATGGCGGCGTGCGATGGTTCGGAGACGGCGGGCGTCCGGGGGCCCGACCCGGAGCCCGAACCGCCGCCCCCGGCCGCGGCGACCACGGCGACGTACCGCGTGGTCTTCGAGTCGACGTGGAGCGCCTCGACGCACCCCACGAACTTCCCCGGCGGCGCACATCTGTCGCCGCTGATCGGTGCGGTGCACAACGCCGGCGTGACCTTCTGGGTCCGGGACGGCACCGCTACGCCGGGGATCGAGAGCATGGCCGAAACGGGCGGCACCGGTACGCTGACCGCGGAGATCCAGGCTGAGATCCCGGGAAACGCACTGGCGGTCGTCAACGGGTCCGGCATTCGCAGTCCCGGAAGTACGACGATCCAGGCGATCACCCTTCGGGAGGACTTCCCGCTCATCACCCTCGTCACGATGATCGCCCCGAGCCCGGACTGGTTCGTGGGCGTGTCCGGCCTGTCGCTGCGTGACACCGATGGAAACTGGATCGGGGAACTCGAGGTCGTGCTCTACCCGTACGACGCGGGGACGGACAGCGGCCCCGACTACGCCTCCGCCAACGACGACACGCAGCCGAGAGAGCCCATCCACAGCCTGCGGGGCGAGCGCCCCTTCTCCGACGAACCCATCGGCACCTTCACCTTCACGCGCACGGACGCGTAGCGAGGGGGGGGGCACGGACTTGTAGTCGGGCGCACGGCCCTCCCTCAGACGACGTCGTCGAGGAGGAAGAGGTCGGTGAGGAGCGCCCGCAGGTGGGATGAGGCGTTGAGGTTGTCGATCAACTGCGAGCTGATCGTCTCCTGGGCGAGGACGATCCGCACGGCCGCGCCCGCCCGGGCGGCGTCGGCCGACGTCACATCGATCATGTCACGGTAGGGGCCCGCAGGTTCCAACCCCTCCGCCGCAACCAGGCCGCCGAGATCGTCCGCCAGCGCCCGGAGCGCCGCGTCCGCCCGGCTCAGGTACTCGCGCAACTGGCCACCGACCTTCGAGGCTTCCTCCTGCTCGGCGCCGAGCGCGGCGTAGGAGAGGAAGAACTCGTACGCCTTTTCGAGGACCTCGATGTGGGCCTTCAGCTCCTCGCGGCTCAAGCGGTCACGACTCCGTCGGGATCCGCGGACGACGCGCTCCCTCCGGCCAGCTCGGATCCGGCGGGCTCCGTCCCCAGCTTCCAGAGGTCGGGGTCGTAGTGCTCGAGGTATTCCTCGCGCGTGATCCAGCCCTTGATCATCGATCGGGTCATCCAGCGCTTCTCGGGTCGGATCGCGAAGTAGATGTGGGCGATGACCATCGTGACGAGCCCGACGCCGCACAGCCCGTGCAGGACGAACACGAGCCCCCACGTGGAGTCGGAGAGGAAGTACGGGTTGCTGGCCCAGAACCAGGTGTCGACCCCGAACATCATGAGGATTCCCGTGACGATGACCCCCCCCGAGACGAGCGTCACCGCGTTGTGGTAGGCCCGCTGGTCGAGGGGGTACTTGCCCGAGCGCTCCTCCTTGGCCGGCTGGCGGCGCAGGAACTTCCCGACCGCCTGGAACGCCTGCCCGATCTCCTTCGTCCCGGTCCACACGGACCAGAAGTCCTGCTTCGTCGAGGCGTGGATGATGTGCCAGATGATGAGAAGGGTGAGGACGATCCCCGCGATCCAGTGGATCGTGACCCACGCGAACTGGACGCCGATCACGGGGAAGAATGCGGTGACGAGCAGCGTGAGCATCGTGGCGGCCATCAGCCAGTGGAAGGTCCGGGAAGCCGACGAATGACGCTCGACGCGCTCGGGGATGTCAGGTGCCGGCCCGACCGCGCTCTTCTCGGCCTTGGGCGCCATGATCCAGACGTACAGGTGGTGCCCGACCACGAAGAGGAAGCCGGCGATCGCGGCGGCCCAGAGCAGATCCCAGGCGACGCCGACGAGTACCTCCTGGCCCCAGGGATTCGGAGCTGTGCGGAGAATCTCCATCCGGGAGCTATCCTTTCCGGGCTGCTAGGCTGCGTCTCCTCGCACCGCTCGCCGGACGAGATTCCGCGCGAGCGGTACCTTGTAGTCGTTGTGGCGCAGCGGCTTGAAGCCGCGCGTGGCGAGTTCGCCGGCCGCCATGCCGGTGTCGTCGTTCGCCGGCATCCCCTGAATCAGGTCCTCGACATCGGTCAGCCGCACCGGCGTCGGGGCCACGCCGTTGACGGCGATCCGGGCGCGCTCGATCGTGCCGTTCGACTCCACGATCGCCGCGGCCACGCTGGCCAGCGCCCAGTCCCACGATTTCCGGTCGCGGACCTTCTCCCAGTAGAAGCGCGCACCCGCCCAGTCGCCGGGAATGCGCACGTGCGTCAGGAGGTCTCCCGGCTGCAGCACGGTCATGCGCTGGATGTCGATCTCCGGGCCGACGAAGAAGTCCTCGGCCTCGTAGACGCGCTCGCCGCCCGGGTTCCGCACCATCATCTGCGCGCCGAGGGCGACCAGCGCCCCGGCCGTGTCCGCGCCGTTGACGGCCACGCAGCGGCTTTGCCCGGTCACGGCGTGCTCACGGTTCATGGAGCGGGGCGTCCCCGCGTAGCAGATGTTCCCGCCCGCACGGTAGCACGGCCACCCGCCCCGGTAGTACCAGCAGCGGGTGTCCTGGATGAGGTTGCCGCCGAGCGTCCCCTGGTTCCGGATCTGCGGCGTCGCCACCTCGACGGCGGCCTGGGCGAGGATTCCGAACCGCGACCGCACCTCTTCGCTCGCCGCCACGTCGCGCAGCGAAGTCATGGCGCCGATCTCGAGCCCGTCCCCGCTCGCGCGGATGCCGGTCAGCTCGCTCACGGAGCCCAGCTCGACGACGACGTCGGGCCGCTTGATGCGATCCTTGAACCAGTCCATCGAGTCGAGGCCGCCTGCCAGGACCCAGGTGTTGTCGTGGCGCTCGAGCACGTCCAGCGCCTCGTCCACGCTCGTCGGCTGGAAGAGCTCGAACGCGGGCATCATGTCGCGAATCACGGCCATCGTTCTATCTCCCCTAGCTGTGGATCTCGGTGAGTGCGTGCGGCTGCGCCCGGCCCTCGAGTTCGGCCAGGATCACGTCCGTCGTCAGCGGGATCCGGCACAGGCAGCGCCCGCCGAGCGCGTCCGCGATCGCGGAGGTGACCGCCGCGGACCCGGCTCCGACCGGGGGCTCCCCGATCCCCTTGGCGCCGATCGGCGTCTGCGGGTCCGGCTCGCCCGCCGCCGCCCAGTCCATGCTGAGCGGCACATCAAGGATGCCGGGCGGTCTCGCGGTATAGAGCCGGTGGGCGAAGGGCACGCCCCACTTCGGGTCGAACACCCACTTCTGGCTGCGCGCCTGGCCGAAGCCCTGCACGCTGCCGCCGTGGATCTGTGCCGCGAGGCTGCGCGGGTGCACGACGACCCCGCAGTCGGCGGACCCCGTGTAGTCGATGATCCGCACGTCGCCGGTCTCGGTGTCGAGTTCGACGACCGCGAAGCCCACGACCCACGACCACGTCGACCCCTCGTGCGAGAAGTTGTCCCGCGCGACGCCCATCAGCCCCTGGCCCGCGAGCTGGCTGGCGGAGCCGCGCGTGTAGTCGTTGATGTCTTCCGGCAGCGCCTCACCGGAGTACTCGCCGCCCATGGCGATGGCGCGCTCGGCGGCCTGCGCGAAGCTCATGGAGCCTCCCGGTCCGCTCACGCGCGCACCCCCGACCTGGTAGGCGCTCGCCGAGCCGCCCAGGGCGGCGGCCGCGACCTCCTGCAGCTTCCGCTTCATGTCGAGCGCGGCGGCGTAGTTCGCGCGCGTGTGCGCGTGGATCGTCTGGCTTCCCGCCTGTACCGAACTGTACGGATGGTGCTGCGAGCTGTCGCCCCAGATGACCGCGCAGTCCTCCCACTCGAGGCCGAGTTCATCCGCAGCGGCCCGCGCAGTGTCCGCCATGGAGTGCGTGCCGAGGTTCCCGATCCCCTGGTGGATGTAGAGCTTCCCGTCCGGGCGGATGAGAAGGAGCCCGTCGAACCCCGACGAGCCGCCGACGTACGGACTCAGGCCGACGCCGACCCCCGTGACCTTCGTTCCGTTCCGCTGCCCGCTGAGCGCCTGCTTCCCGGCCCAGTCGAACTGCGCCGCGCCCGCATCGATCGCCTCGCGCACGAAGGCGCTCGTCGTCGTGACCCGCTGTGGCCCGAACTCCGAGTCGTGCGTGGGAGCGTTGATCTTCCGAATTTCCACCCGGTCGATGCCAAGTTCGCGCGCCGCCTTGTCGACGAGCGGCTCCAGCATGGCGACGATCTGTGCGCCACCCGGCGCCCGCTGCGCCGCCCGCGGCGGCGTGTTCGTGTAGAGGGTGAGGCCGCGGAAGCGCATTGCGTCGGGCTGGTACATGAGGTCCGTCACGGCGCCCGCGGTGTTGTAGTCGCCCGACCGCCCGTAGGGCCCGTGGTCCTGAATGATGTACAGGTCGATCCCGGTGATCTTCCCATCGCTGCGGAAACCCATCTTCGTCCACGCCTGGAAGCCTGGGCGCGCGCGGCCGATGTAGTTCTCCTCGTAGCGGTTGATCCGCATCATCACCGGCCGCTGGATCTTTTTCGCCAGAAGCGCCGTGACCTGGTAGATGGGGACGCCGGCGATCTTCGAGCCGAAGCCGCCGCCGCAATACTGGCCCACGAAGACGAGCTCGTCCGGCTCCAGATCGAGCTGTCCCGCGATTGCCTGGTGGGCGCGCTGCGTGCTCTGCGTGGACCCGTAGAGGTAGCAGCGGCCGTCCTCCCAGTAGGCCATGGAGCTTCGCGGCTCCATCGGATGGTGGGTGAGCGACTGGTGCACGATCGTGTCCTCGAGCACGTAGTCCGCGTCGGCGAACGCCGCGTCGAGGTCGCCGTGGTCCCACTCGTCCGTCGGCTCGCCCATCGGCAGCCGGCCTTCGGCCTCGGCCGCGTCGAACTCCGCCTGCGGCCACTTCAGGTCCTCCCACTCACGCCCGCTTTCCCCCAGGCGCATGACGTTGCCCTCGAGCCGCGCGTTCGAGCCGCCGGGCCGCAGGCTGTCGAGCGGATCGATCGCGAAGGGGAGCGGCTCGAAGTCGATGTCGATCGCCTCGATCGCGTCCGCCGCCGTCGTCTCGTCCACGGCCGCCAGCGCCAGGATGGGCTCGCCCACGTACTTCGGCTCATCCGTGAGCGCGGCCTCGCCCGGGGCCTCGGGCTGGTTGACTTCGCTTGCCCGCAGGATTCCGAGCACGCCGGGCATCGCGAGCGCGCGGCTCGTGTCCACGCTGCGCACGCGGGCGTGCGGCATGGGGCTCAGGAGGAGCTTGGCGAAGACCATGCCTTCGGCCCTGAAGTCCTCCGCGTACTTGGCTCGTCCCGTGACTTTCGCGCGGAGATCCGGGGGCGAAATGTCCTGTCCGATTAGCGCCATGATCGTCCTCCCCTCACACCATGCGCCGCGCGTACTCGGCGGCACGCATGGCGGAGTTCAGGATTTTGTTGTAGTCCCCGCAGCGGCAGAGGTTGCCGGAGAGGGCCTCGGCCGCCTCCTCGCGCGTGGGCTCCGGATTCTCGTTCGTCAGCGCGACCATGCTCATGATGAAGCCGGGGGCGCAGAAGGCGCACTGGAATCCGCCCTCGTCGATCACCGCCTGTTGCACCGGGTGCAGCGTCCCGTCCGCGCTCTCGAGCCCCTCGATCGACGTCACCGACCGGTCGCGCACCGCGTTCGTCAGCAGCGAGCACGCGTAGTGCGAGACCCCGTCGATGAGCACCGTACAGGCGCCGCACTCCGCGCGGTCGCAGCCGAGCTTCGTACCGGTGAGGCCCAGCTTGTAGCGGAGCGTCATGGCCAGCGTCTCCTGCGGCATGACATCCACCGAACGCGACGTTCCGTTCACGTCCAGCGAGATCATGCGGGGCATCGACGCCCGCACGGTCGCGCTCGCCGACAGGCTCCGCGCCCGGAAGAGATGGCTGGAGGAGGAGACCACCGCGCCGGTCGCGATGACCCCCTTGATGAACGTCCTGCGGGAATGACCGGTTGGGGTCTCGGTCGTGATCTCGGCGTCACTCATGGGCGAACCTCAAGCGGGAGACCTTTTTACGCGTTTGCGCCGCGCTCGCCGCGCTTCCACGGGAGACACAACGATCCACGGTGAATCCTTACATCGCCCGCCCCCGGAAACAAGACTGCGGGCCGCGCTCCCGGCGGGGCTGTTACAGGATCCCGAGGAATCGGGGGTCGATGGAAAGGAGGAGGACCCAGTTCCCGCCGCTGCCGCCGGGCGGTGGCTCGCCGCGCAGACCGCGCACGACGTCGAGGCGAAAGATGTCGTAGACAAGTCCGAGGCCGAGTCCGGCCGAGGCGCGCAGACCCTCGCTTCCGCTCACGCCGAAGCGGCGGGCGGCGCCCTCCGCCGCACGGCCGAGGCCGACCCAGCCGGCGGCGCCGATGGCGCGCAGCCGCACCCACGGGGACGCGATGGCCCGCGATACCTCGCCGCGCCACAGCGCCATGCGGTCCCCGCCCCAGCCGCGAAACTCATAGCCGGGCAGGGAACCGCGTCCCCCGAGCAGGAACAGCCGCTGGACCGGCAACTCCCCGCCGGCAAGACCGAACTCCACGCCACTCGCCCAGTCCCACCCGCCGCCCGGACTCCCCCGGGCCCGCAGCGCGACCGTGGCGCGCGTATAGCCGAAGTTCCCGATGCCGTTCGCCGCCGCTTCGCCCGCGAGATCCAGCGTCCACCCCACGCCCGATCGGCTTCGGAGTCGCACCGTCACACCTGCGTCGAGCCGCGCCAGCTCCCCCTCGTCGACGGGGCGCACGGGGCGAAGCGGCCGGTCTCCGAGCGGCACGGTGCCGACGACCAGCCCGGCGCTCCGGTGGCGCTCGAGCGAGGCGCCCAGCCGCCAGCGAACGGGACCGCCGTGGCGGGCAATCCCGATCCGTCCGCCGGTCGTGAGGTAGGGATCCTCGTAGTCCTCTCCGCGGGCGAGGAGGGAGAGCGTCCGCAGCGCCCCCACCCCGGCGGACGGCCCCACGTCGCGGTGAGTCCGTAGCCAGCCGTCGACCGCCACTTCGACCGGCCCGAGCCGCCTCCCCAGTCCGAGGCTCGCCTGCGGTCGCGCCTCCCCGACCGCAAGGCCGCCCCGGAACGATATCCGCGTGAGATCGTTCGGCCGCCAGGCGCCTCCCGCCCCGACGAACAGCCCCTCGGAACGCCGCGCGCGGATTCCCCCCGACGCGTTCGGAAGCGCGAGTTGCCAACGTCCGCCCCCGAGCAGCGCCTGCCGCCGCAGGAGTCCGCGAGCGTCCGCGACGGCCTTCGCCGGATCGCCGTCCGCGTTTCCCTCCTCGATGGGTCCCCCGTAGAGCGCGTCTTCCCATCCGTCGAAGCGGGCCAGCTCTTCGTCGCGATAGCTGTAGATGATCTGCCCCGGCCCGAGGCTGAAGAGCGCCTCCTCGTCGAAGGTGTAGTCGAGGACGCGGAAGCGGGTCCGGATCAGCGTCGCGAGGGGAAAGTCGAACCAGGGAAGGGAGCGCGCGATCTCGACTTCCTGCTCGTCGGGCAGCCAGTAACGACCCTCCTGCAGAGCCGAGCGCAGGTCAACGACGAGCCGCACGACCTGTGGATCCCGATAGGCGGCGGGCGTGAACGTGATCCGCATCCGGGCGATGGCCCCCGTCTCCCGTTCGACGAAGAGCGATCCGACGACGCCCGCGGCCGTCATCTCCCGCGGGCGGACCTCCAGTTCGAAGACCCGGGCGGTCCGCTCGCGAAGCCGGATCTCGAGCGAGTCCGCGAGCCGGTACTCATAGAATTCACGCGCGCCCGCCGCCGCGGGATGAAGCACGTCCCGGACCTCGTGACCCTCTCCGATCCCGATCCGGTCGCCGAAATTGTCGAGGACGAGAAAGAGGTGGTCGATGTGATAGTCGATGGTCGTCGGCAGCCGGCGTTCGTACCGGCGTCCGATGATCGTCTGCATCGAGCGGTCCGGGCCCTGCCAGCGGACATCGAGCGCGAGCTGGTCCGCCCTGATGACGTGCCGGTCCCCGAGGATGTCGCCGAGGTAGTAGATGTGTCCCTGCGCGTGGGCCCGAAATCGTTCGAGTGAGCTATCGGCCCACGCGTGCCGTCGCGCTTCGATCGCGCGCTCGATGAGCCCGAGCGCCGCCTCGGAGTTCCAGCCATCGGAAACCCCGGCCCGCGGAGCCGCAGCGGGCGAGGTGGGAATGGCCTGGGCTCCGGTTCGGGACGCGAAGCAGAGCGCCGCCAGGGCGACCGCCGTGGCGGCCGCCGCCCGTCGCCCGTCAGCCGAAGAGGTCCTCCTGGCCGTCATCGTCCGGCTCCATGACCCGCCGGAGTCTGCCGGCCCAGTACTCGACGTCGAAACCCTCTTCGTTCTTCAGCATCCGCTTGAGCACCGGCGACAGGTCGCGCAGCGCGCCCACGAGGTCCTCGGCGATGGAGCCGGCCTCCGCGACCCGGGCTTCGTCCGGGAGCGACGCCATGTCCCGGAGGATCGAAGCCTCGGATCGAGACGCCGTGACGGGCTCGGACCTGGTTGCGACGAAGACCTCCGTCCGCCGGCCGGGTCCCCGATCCTCCTCGATCGGGAGTAATCCGACGATCTGCTCGGAGCGCCAGTACTTCGCGTACCCGAGGTGGACCATCCGGTCGCGTTTGATCTCCACGCCGCCTCCGTTCCGCCTGCTCATGCTCCGGCCCCGCTGCCGGCTCCAAGCTCGCAAGGGCCCCGTCCGCGCCGCAACACCGCCGCCCCCCGGCAGGCCGTGGCAAAACCCTGCGTCAGCGCGGCCCCGGTTGATTGCCCGTTGACCGCGCGGCGGAGCATGTTCAGCGACGCCCATGGCCAGAATACGCACCATCCGTGATCCCCTGTGGGGGAACGTCCGCGTGGAACAGGACGCGGCCGAGATTCTCGACGCGCCCCAGTTCCAGCGACTGCGGCGCGTCAAGCAACTCGGCTTCGCCCACCTCGTGTATCCCGGCGGCGTCCACAACCGCTTCCTGCACGCCCTCGGCGTCTACCATCTCGTGTCGCGGGCCATCTCCTGCCTCGAGCGCGACGGACACCTCGAGGTGCTGGATGCGGAAGACATGGGTGAACTGCCGGTGGTTCGCCTCGGCGCGCTCCTCCACGACGTCGGGCACTACGCCTTCTCGCACGCGTTGGAGGAGCTCGGTCCGGGAGCGATCCCCGGAGACCACGAGGAGATCGCGGCGCGCTTCATGGCGGCGGACCCCATCCGGCGCGTCCTCGAGCGGCGTGGCCCGGATGCCGCGGCGCGCATCGGCGCCCTCATCCGGGGGCAGTCGAGCCACCCGCTGCAGGGGCTGATTTCGGGATCGCTGGATCTCGACAAGATCGACTACCTCCGGCGCGACTCCCTCTTCTGCGGCGTGCCGTACGGGGCCGTGGACGTCGACCGCCTCCTCCCCGCGCTGACCGTCGCCCGCGAAGGGGCCGGACGTCCGCTCGAACTCGCGGTCAGCGAGAAGGGACTCAGCGCGCTGGAGACGCTCCTATTCTCGAAGTACCAGATGTTCCGCAACGTCTACTGGCACCATGCCGTGCGCGCCGCGACGCTGACCTTCGTGCGCCTCGTCCAGACGGCGCTCGAGAGCGGTCTGCTCTCGTCGGAGGACCTGACGGGCCCGACAGACGAGGAGCTGCTATCGCTCATCGATCAGCGGATTGCGCGGTCGTCGGCGGGCGGGGGGCACGATCCCGACTCGGCGCTCGGCCGTGCGGCGAAGCTCCTCCGCACGCTCGTGGACCGGCGTCTGCCGAAGCGGCTCGTGGAGTTGACGGGCGACCAGCTACCGAACGCGTTGTCGTCGTGGCCGTCGCGGCGCGCGGACCTCGTTGCCGCGCTCGAGCGGCGCATGGCCCTCGAGTGGGGTCTCTCAGAGGGAGCGGTGATGCTCGATTATCCGAGCTACCCCGGCATGCTCGAACTCAACCTGCTCCTCGTGCGGAACGACGGCGAAGTCCGCCGGCTGACCACGCTGGGTGAGCGAGGCCTCATCGACATCCCCCGGCTCGGACGTTCCCTGCACCACTCGGCGCGCGTGCTGCGCATCTTCTCCTTCGAACCTTCCGCTCCGCGCGATCCGAAGCCGGTGCTGGCGCTGATCGAAGCTTCTGAGGAGGAGGTGGAGGCACGGCTCCACTCGGGAGCCCCGCTCCTGACCTGAAGGCCGTACTTGAAGCCCGCCGCGTCGACGCTCGGTCGCGCGCGCCCCGGCGCTCGCGGTAGGATCAACGACAGACCACCCGCAAAGGTTCATCTCATGCACGGATCGGCGCCGCCGATCGAACCACGGCAAGACAGCGCGCGGCCGCGACGCATCCACTCGTCGCCGTCCGCGTCGAACGGCGCCGGATCGGCCGGCGCAGCGCCCCTCGTGCGCCTGGATCACCTGGATACACTCTGGTTCCAGGTGACCGGGACGATCTGCAACCTGCGCTGCGTCCACTGCTTCATCAGCTGCGCCCCGGACAACGACAGCTTCGAGTTTCTCTCCCTCGCCGAGGTCGAGGACTGGCTCCGGCGCTCCGAGAAGTGGGGCGTCAAGGAGTACTACTTCACCGGCGGCGAGCCCTTCATGCATCCGGACCTCCCGGCCATGCTGGAACGGACCCTCGAGCGGGGACCCGCTTCCGTGCTGACGAACGGGACTCTGCTCCCCGCGCGGGCCCTGAAGCCCATCGCCCGGACCGCCCGCGCGGCGAGCTACTCGCTCGAGATGCGCGTTTCCCTCGACGGGCCGTCCCCCGAGACGAACGACCCCATCCGCGGCGACGGCACCTTCGATCGCGCCATGGACGGCGTCCGGAAGCTGCTTGAGTCGGGATTCCTGCCGATCATCACCGCCACGCAGGTGTGGGAACCGGAACGGGACGAAGAGGTGCGGCAGGCCTTCGTCGCCCGGCTTCGAGCGCTCGGATACGAGCACCCGCGGCTCAAGATTCTCCCGTCCCTCCGAATCGGGCGCGAGGCGGACCGCGTGCGCCCCTACACGCATGAGGAGCGTGTGACGGAGGCGATGATGGAGGGGTACGAGGAGAACCAGTTGCTCTGCGCGTCGAGCCGGGTGGTGACGAACCGCGGCATCTACGCCTGTCCGATCCTCATCGAGACGCCGGCGGCCCGCTTGGGTTCGACGCTGGAGGAAGCGTCCCGCCCGGTGCGCCTCGACGAGTCCGCGTGCTACACGTGTTGGCTGCACGGCGCGATCTGCTCCAACTACGGGGGCATCGGGCAGGATGTCTCCTGAACCGCGCCGGATCGCCGTCTTCGGCGGTGTCTACAGCAACCACCTGGCGCTGGCGGCCGCGATCGAGGACGCCACGGACCGGGGGGCGGAAGCGCTCTATTGCCTGGGCGACCTCGGAGCGTTCGGCCCCCATCCGGACCGCGTGTTTCCGCTCCTCATCGACCACGATGTCCGCGTCCTGCGCGGGAACTACGACGATTCGATCGCGCGTGGCCTCGAGGATTGCCAGTGCGGCTACACCGACCCGCGCGACAACCACTTCGCGCGGCTCTCATACCGCTACACGTTCCGGAACACGGACGAGCGGTGGCGCCGCTGGATGGACCGTCTCCCCGGCGAGATCCGCCTCGAGATAAACGGCGCGCGGGTGCTCATGTGCCACGGCAGCCCCCGGCGCATGAATGAATTCCTCTGGGAATCGGCGACCTCGACACAGTTCCTGACCTGGCTCGCCCGCGAGTACGAAGCGGACATCGTGCTCGCGACCCATACCGGGATTCCGTGGCAGCGCTCGCTGCCCGGCGGCGGGCTCTTCGCGAACGTCGGCGTTCTGGGCCGGCCCGCGAACGACGGGCGGACGGAGGTGTGGTACGCGCTCCTCGATTTCGGCGCCGCCATGGAGGCGCCGGCGGCCCTGAAGTTCGTGCCCGTAGGCTACGATCACGAACGCCTCGCGGGTGAGATGCGCGACGAAGAGCTGCCGGAGGAGTTCGTGGACACGATCCTCACGGGCTGGTGGACGACCTGCCTCGAAGTCCTCCCGGCCCGCGAACGCGCGCTCGGTCGGTTCTGACGCTCCCACCGAGCCTGGTGTAGCGACACCACACTGGCCGCGCCCCATTTTGCGGGGTGACCGATCCGCGTTAGCTTCATTGCAGCGTCGGATGGTCCGAGCGCGACGGAGCCGGAATCGACAGATCGGCCCGCCAGCCTGGGCGGGTCGACGTCGGCAAGGAGAGGAAGTTGCGATGGATCGCGAGGGTTTGTCGCCCAACATCCTCGAACGTTACCTCGAGGAACTGGGTCGTTATCCGCTCCTGAGCCCCACCGAGGAACGTGAGACCGCCCGCTCCGCTCGTGGCGGCGATGCGTCCGCCCTCGACCGCCTCATCCGCGCGAATCTTCGCTTCGTCATCTCCATCGCCCGAAGATACCGCAACAAGGGGCTGAGCTTCCTCGACCTAATTCAGGAGGGGAACGTCGGCCTGGTCATCGCCGCCCGGAAGTTCGATCCGGACCACGGGGTGAAGTTCATCAGCTACGCCGTGTGGTGGATTCGCCAGGCGATTCTGTCCGCGATCGCGAAGCAGGGCAGGCCCGTGCGGGTACCGCTCAATCGGGCGACCGAGTTGGCGCGCATGATCCGTGCGCGGGGTGAACTGCGTCAGACCCTCGACCGTGAGCCCAGCGATCGCGAGATCGCGGCCGAGACGGGGTTGACGATACCCACGGTCCAGCTGCTGCGAAGACTGAATGCGCGTGAGGTGCGACTCGACGCGCGGGTCGGGGCCGCCGACGACAGCGACCTGGCGGAGCGGTTCCTCGCGGACGAGACGGATGTCGAGGAAGTCGTGGAACGGCGGATGCTGAAGCGGCACATCGCCGATGGCCTGCGGCGCTTGCGTCCGCGGGACGCGCGCGTCGTCCGGCTGTACTACGGACTGCAGGGCGAAGACCCCCATACGCTGGAGCAGATTGGTCGCTTGCTGGGCGTCACGCGCGAACGCGTCCGGCAGCTCCGCGATCGAGCGCTCCGTGAGTTGCGGGAAGGCCCCGAGGGACAGAGCCTCGCGACCTTCGCGACCTGACGTGACGCCCTGCCCGAGGCGGCGCCGCTGAAGCGTCTGGGTCTCTTTCAGCATCCCGACTGCAGTCGGCACGACACGGGCTGGGGTCATCCGGAGCATCAGGGACGGCTCCGCGCCGTGATGGGCGCGCTCGAGCGGGCGTTGCCCGAACTTCACGAGGACGTCCTCCCCGTCATGCCGCCCGCGGCCGAGATCACCCAACTGGAACGGGCCCACACGCCGGGACACGTGGAACGGACGCGGGCGATCTGCGACCGGTCCGTCGAGAGCGGAGGGATCGTGCGGATCGATCCCGATACGCCGGTCTCGCCGGGAAGCTGGGACGCCGCCGTCGCCGCGTCCGGGTGCGGGGTCGCGGCGGTGGACGCGGTCCTCGACGGAACGTGCCGTGCGGCTTTCTGCGCCGTGCGCCCGCCGGGACACCACGCGACGGCGGACCGGGCCATGGGATTCTGCCTCTTCAACAACATCGCCGTGGCCGCCCGCCACGCCCTGGCCCGGCCGGAAGTCGAGCGGGTTCTGATCGTGGACTGGGACGTGCACCACGGAAACGGGACCCAGGACATCTTCTACGACGATCCCTCGGTCTTCTTCCTCTCGATGCACGAGTACCCCCTCTTCCCCGGCACCGGGTCCGCGGATCAACGCGGACGGGGAGCGGGGGAGGGAACGACGCTGAATCTTCCCATGCCCGGGGGTCTTCCGCCCGAGCGCTACGTGGAGACGCTGCTCGAGGGCGTGGACCGGGCACTGGCCCGCTTCGAACCCGACGTCACGCTCATCTCCGCCGGATTCGACGCGGGGGCGGAGGATCCGCTTGGGGGCTTCACCCTCACCCCGGCGCACTTCGACACGCTGACGCACGAGGTCGTCGGACGGACGCGGGCCACGGCCCGAAACCGCGTGGTCTCGTTCCTCGAGGGCGGTTACAATCCCGACGAACTGGGACGCAACGTCGTCTCGCACCTGACGGCCCTGCGCGACGCCACGGGCTGACCGCCCGGGAGCGCGCCCCGCAGAACAGGAGCCCCCCTTGCCCGACCTTGACGCCACCTTCCTGGAGACTGCTTCCCGGGAGCTCGAACGACAGAAGATCGACGCCTGGCTGCTGTACGACTTCCGGGCCCTCAATCCGCTGGCGGCGCACCTCGTCGGCCTGCCTGAAGGCCAGAAGCGCCGGTATTTCGTCCTCATCGAGCCCGGGCGGACGCCGCACGCGCTCGTCCAGAAGATCGAAGTGTCCGGATGGGACCGGTGGCCGCATCGGCTCACGAGCTACGTCGGCTGGGATGAGATGGAGACCGCGCTGCAGGAGATGCTGCACGGCACGGATACGGTCGCGATGGAGGTGAGCCCCCGCGACTCGATCCCGTACGTGGACCACGTCCCCGCCGGCGTCGTCGAACTCGTGGAGTCGCTCGGGCCCCGGATCGTCAGTTCGGTGGAGCTGATCTCCGGGACGGCGGCGCAATGGGGGGCACGCGGGCACGCGCTGCACCACGAGGCGGCCGAGATCCTGGCGCGGACCGCGCGAACGGCGTTCGAGTTGGCCGTGCGCGCGGCGGGGCTCACGCCCGCGGCGGATCGCGAAACGGCCGCCGCCTTCGACGCCTCCGCCGAGCCGACCCCGGCCACGGAGCACGACCTCGCCGAGTGGATCCGGGCGCGCCTGCGCGCCGAGGGCCTGACAGAAGTCGACACGATCGTCGCGGTGGGCCCCAACGCCGCCAAGCCGCACTACGAACCGCGCGCCGAGGGATCGTCCGCTCTGACGGCGGACCAGGTGTTCATGGTGGATCTGTGGGGGCGCGCGGCCGGGGAACCTGACGCGATCTTCGCCGACCAGACATGGATGGGTTTCCTCGGCCCGGAGCCGCCCGCCGAGGTGATCGCCGCCTGGGACGCGGTCGTCGCGGCGCGCGACGCAGCGGTCGAGGTCATCCGGAAGGACCCGGGCGCCACGGGTGCGGACGCGGACCGGGCGGCCCGGGAGGCGCTGATCGCGCGCGGCTACGAGGACGCCATCTTCCATCGGACGGGGCACGGGATCGACCGCGAAATCCACGGCGTCGGTCCCACGCTGGACAGCATCGAGATGCGGGACGACCGGCGGCTCGTGGCGGGCGTCGGCTTTTCCGTCGAGCCCGGCGTCTACCTGGAGGGACGCTTCGGCCACCGGACGGAAATCGATGTCTACATGCGCGAGGATGGGCCCGAAGTCACTCCGTCCCGGATCCAGTACAACCTCTGGCGGACGACCGGAACATGAGAATCTCGTGGGAGCCGTTCTACGTCGAAACGGCGCACCCCTTCGGCATCAGCCGCGGCGTGAAGACCGGCGACGACCTGGTGTGGGTGCGACTGGAGCATGAGGGGATCGAGGGCTGGGGCGAGGCGGATCCGTCCGGGTACTACGGGGAGACGGCGGATACGGTGGAGGCCGCGCTGAAGAAGCTGGCCCCCCGCATCGAGGAGGTGGAAGACCCGTTCCAGCTCGAGGTCATCGAGCGGGACCTTGCGAACCTCCTCGGCCGGAGCGGGTCGGCCCGCTGCGCGCTCTCGTCGGCGCTTCACGACTGGGTCGGAAAGCGCGCGGGCCTTCCGCTCTGGAAGCTCTGGGGCCTGAATCCGGACGACGCGCCGCTCAGTTCGTTCACGATCGGGATCGACGCTCCGGAGGTCATGGCCCGGAAGACGCGCGAGGCCGAAGCGTGGCCGATCCTCAAGATCAAGCTCGGAAGCGACGACGATGAAGCGCGGCTGAGCGCGGTACGCGGCGCGGCGCCGGACAAGATCCTGCGCGTGGACGCGAACGCGGCCTGGACTCCCGCCGAAGCCATCGAGGGGATCGCGATGTGCGCCGAATACGGCGTGGAGTTCGTGGAACAACCGCTCCCGCCGACGGAGAACGACGAGCTGGCCTTCGTCCGCTCGCGTGCGGTTCTCCCCATCGTCGTGGACGAGTCGAGCATCGTGGCGACCGACATTCCGCGACTCGACGGCCTCGTCGACGGCATCAACATCAAGCTCGCGAAGTGCGGAGGTCCGCGAGAGGCGCTCCGCATGGTTCACACCGCGCGCGCCTGCGGCCTCTCGGTCATGCTCGGGTGCATGCTGGAGACGAGTCTCGGGATCGCGCCCGCGGCGCACCTCGCCTCGCTTGTGGACTACGCGGACCTGGACGGCGCCGCGCTCCTGCGTTCCGATCCGTTCACCGGCCCGCATCTCGAGGAGGGCCGAATCGTCCTGCCCGACCGTCCCGGGCTCGGCGTCGAACCAGCCACGGGGGCGGCCGCCTGAGTCAACGGAAGCCCGCGGTCAAGATCTGCTGCATCAGGACCCCCGAAGAGGCCGCGCTCGCCGCCCGTCACGGGGCGACGGCGATCGGGCTCGTCTCCGCGATGCCGAGCGGACCGGGAGTCATCGATGACGCCGCGATCCGCCGCATCGCGGCTGCGGCCCCGCGCGGCGTCGCGACCTTCCTGCTCACGTCGCGGACGGACCCGGAGGAGATCGCGGCCCAGCAGCGCGACGCCCGGGCCGACACACTCCAGCTCGTGGACCGGCTGGCGCCCGACGCGCTCCGCAGCCTGCGCCGCCTGTTGCCGGGCGTCGCGCTCGTCCAGGTCGTCCACGTCCGGGGAGAGCACTCGGTGGAGGAGGCCGCCGCGGTGGCGCCGCTGGTCGACGCCGTCCTTCTCGACTCGGGCAACCCGGACCTCGTCGTGCGGCAACTCGGGGGCACGGGCCGCGTTCACGACTGGGGTCACAGCCGCAGGATCGTCGAGCGGGCCGACTGCCCGGTCTATCTTGCAGGAGGCCTCCGGCCGACGAACGTGGCCGCGGCTCTGCAAGCGGTCCGTCCCTTCGGCGTGGACGTCTGCTCGGGCGTGAGAACGGACGGGCGACTCGACGAGAGGCTGCTGCGACGCTTCATGCGCGAAGCGAGGGGCGGCGGGTCCGGCTAGCAGCCACTGGCCGCCGGCCAGTCGGAACGGCTAGTCCGCCCGCACGCGGGCGCCGCGCCGGCAATCGAGCGCGAGTTCCTCCGTCTCCGACACTTCGCACGCCTCGCGCCGCGCGGCTTCGTCCGCGTAGAGCGAGTACAGCGACTCTCCCATGGCTTCGTGACACCGCGGCTTCGCCGAGTCTTCGATGATGCGGCAGAACGAGAATCCGGCCCCGGTCGTCGCGGTCACATCCACGAAGTTCTTGACGACGCCCACGTAGCACCACTCGCGGTGGTCCGCCGGCGATTTCCGACATTCGTTGTGCGCTTCGTCCTCGTCCTGCAGCGTGCGGCCGCTGATATCGCGGCCGAGACTCATGAAGCAGTCGTCTCGCCAGCCGTCCGGCGCATCGAGACAGGAGGTGGCCGCGTCCGCGATGTCCCAGTCGTTGTGCCAGAGCATGGCGGACGTCTGCGTCTGGTAACAGGAAGTGAGGTACCGCTCGTCCAGGATCGAGCAGGGATAGTGCGGGTCGTCGGCACGCAGCGGCTCGAAGGGTTCGACGCCCTCGGCCATCGCCATCGTCCCGTGGACGTGCGCGCCCGCGCCGTGGTCCGAGGCCTCGGCCGCCTCGCCTGCCCCACCCTCCATGACGGTCCCGTCGGACACGAGGGCGGCGGCCGGATGATGGGGGGCGATCGCGTTGACCACGTTCTCCATGAACGCCCCGCCGTAGCACGAGTTCCGGTTCCAGCCAGTCGTCAGCAGGTCGCAGCCCTCGAGGGCCATGAGAAGGTGGTGGCCGTAGTACATCGTGAGACCGTGTCCGAGACCGTGCAGGCACTGGAAGAGCAGCCAGCGGTCGGCCGGGTCCGCCTCGTAGGGCTCGCAGAGCCCGGCGACCTTCTCCGCGCTCGGTTCGCCCGTGGCGATGAAATAGGCCTGGACGACGCCGTGGTAGCACCCCGACTGGAAGACCTCCGTGCACTCCTCGAAGGCGTCGGTGAAGGTCTCTCCGGGCGAGTAGGCGTTGATGCCGATCGCGTGCGTGAGGACATGGGACCCGGCCCGGACCGCCCGGTCCGCGACGGCCAGCGACTCGAGCATGTCCAGCGCCGCAACTGTCCCGGCCGCGTCGAGTTCGTCGAGGAGCCGTGCTTCATAGCATCCCTGCCTCTCCTCCCACGCCAGCTCGCGGCACGCCTCGAACGCGGCCGCCGCCTCGACCGAAGCGATAGGTGGCGGCGACGGCCCCCCGCAGGTCGCCGCCGCGATCCCGATCGCCATGACAAGCCCGAGGCTCCGAGCGTGACGGCGCCGGTGAACTCCCGTGGACACGACGGTGCGCGATCCCGATTCGCTCATTCCCTCTCCCTCGTCTTGCACCCGCGACAGGCGGGCGGAACCAGCGGCACAACCTGACGGAGCGAGGCCCTCCCAACAAGCGAAGCGCGGAGCGGACGGCCCCTTCACAGGAGCGCCTCGGGATCACGGTCGATCTCGAGCCGGAGGCCGGAGCCGGGCTGGCCCTGCTGCTCTCCGAGGAAGCGGAGAACGCCGCCGAGCGTCGCGGCGCGATCCGCCTTGATCAGGAAATGCCACCTCCACCGCTCCCGGAGTCGATCGATGGGGCAGGGGGCCGGGCCGATGACCTCGACTCCGGCGAGCCGGCGATCCAGAATCAGCCGCCGCGTCCACTCGGACAGTTCCTCCGCGACGTCGATCACCCGGGACTCCGACTTCCCGGAGACGACGAGGTTCGCGAGCCGGCGGTGCGGCGGATAGCCGGGTTCCTCCCGGTCCCCGAGTTCGCGTTCCGCGAAGCCGACGTAGTCGTGCTCCGCGGCTGCGGCGAGCGCGTAGTGCCCGGGGCGCGACGTCTGGACGAGGACCTCCCCCGGCTCCTCGCCCCGTCCGGCCCGGCCCGCGACCTGTTCCAGGAGTTGGAAGGTGCGCTCGCTCGCCCGGAAGTCCGGCAGATGGAGACCGACATCCGCGTTGATCACTCCCACGAGCGTGACCTGCGGGAAGTCGAGGCCCTTGGCGATCATCTGCGTGCCGAGCAGGATGTCGACCTCCCGCCTCCGGAACGCGTCGAGAATCTCGACGTGCGCCCACTTGGAGCCCGTGGTGTCGAGGTCCATGCGGGCGATGCCGGCCTTCGGAAAGAGCTCGCCCACGCGGCGTTCGACCTGTTCGGTGCCGACCCCGGCGTAACGCGGCGCGGGGCCCCCGCACTCGCCGCATCCGGAGGGGAGCGGGCTCGTCGAGCCGCAGTGATGACACACGAGTTGCCTGCGTCGGCGATGATAGGTGAGGGTCACGGAGCAGGCGCCACAGCTCCACACGTGACCGCAGGCCGCGCACTCGGCGAAGGAGGCGTATCCGCGGCGGTTGAGAAAGAGGATCGTCTGCTCGCCCCGCTCCAGGCGCAGGGCGATCGCCTCCCGCAGCCGCCTGGAGAAGACCCGCGGTCCGCCACCCGGAACCGGCTCCTCCGCGTCCTGGCCCGGGTCCTCGCCGGCGTCGGCCCGCAGATCGACGAGTTCCACCGAGGGGAGCCCGTGGCCCGTCACCCGCTTCTCGAGTTCGAGCAGGTGGTAGCGTCCGGTGCGCGCATTCTTCCAGCTCTCGAGGGCAGGCGTGGCGGACCCGAGCACGCACAGGCCACCTTCCAGCCGCGCGCGCATGATCGCAACGGAACGGGCGTGGTAGCGCGGTACGTCGGACTGCTTGTAGCTGCTCTCGTGCTCCTCGTCGACGATGATCGCGCCCAGGTTCCGGACCGGCGCGAATACCGCCGAGCGCGGACCGATCGCGATCCGCTTCCTCCCCTCGCGCAGACTGCGCCAGGCGTCGAAGCGTTCCCCGTCCGAGAGCCCCGAGTGCAACACGGTGACCTCGTCGCCGAAGCGGGCCCGGAAGCGCTGCACCGTCTGGGGCGTGAGAGAGATCTCCGGCACGAGGAAGATGCCGGAGCGGCCCAGCGCGAGTTGACGCTCCAGCACCTCCAGGTAGACGGCCGTCTTGCCCGAGCCCGTCACGCCGCGCAGCAGCGCGACCCGTCCCGGCGTATCGAGGCGCTCGAGGTCGCCGACGACCCGCGTCTGGTCCGGAGTGAGGGTAAACCGCGGCTCCGGCTCCACCGGGCCGGCGAACGGATCCCGCTCCACCTCGCGCTCCACGATTTCCGCGAGCCGCCGCTCCACGAGCCCGTCGAGCACGCCCCGACTGAAGCCGAGTTGCTTCACCAGGTGCCCGACGCCCGCCTGACCTCCGACCGACTCGAGCGTCTCGTACAATTCGCGCTGCCGTTTCGCCCGGCCGAAGGCGCGGTCCCGTTCGCTCAGCGTTCGCAGTTCGCGCGCAATCCGGAGCACGCGCTCGGTGCGCGGTCGTCCCGGGCTCCCTCCGCGGGCGGCCTGTGACCCGAGCGCACCCGGAGGGAGGGCTGCGCGCAGCACAACGCCGAGAGGCGCGACGTAGTAGTCCGAGATCCAGCGGCAGAGATCGAGGAGACGCGCGTCGACCACCGGCGCTTCGTCGAGGACGCCCCGCAGCTCGCGCAATCGGGGTTTCCGTCCCCGGTCCGCCCGCAGCCCGAGGCGGTCCACGACCCCGACCGCCGTCCCGCCGCCGAGCGGCACGCGGACCCGGACGCCCGGCCCCACGGCCCCGACGAGCGAGGCGGGGATCGCGTAGGCGAGCGTCCCGAGGAACGTCCGCGCGACCGCCACCTCGCACACGCCGGCGGAGCCCGCCTCCCGCGCCGCCTTCCCGGGGGGGCCTTCGCTTGACACGTCGCAGCCGGATTGCTTGTTTTCCGCCACCGAATCCAATGGGGGGTCGCTCATGGGCTGTCTGGCCCTGAACGCTTCATACGAGCCGTTGACGATCATTCCGGTCCGGCGCGCCGTTCGCCTGCTCATCGACCGGAAGGCCGACGCGCTGGAGGTGGATTCGGAACGTCCCATCCGATCCGAGCGCGTGCGGATGGATACGCCCGTCGTCATCCGCCTCGTCCGGTTCATCCAGATCCCCCGCCGCTTCCGCCGTCAGGTCACGAACACGTTCCTGTTCGCGCGCGACGCCTATCGCTGTCAGTATTGCGGCCGTCACCGGCGGGAACTGGGGTATCGCGAGTCGCTGACCCGCGATCACGTGATCCCGATCTCGCGTGGCGGAGACAACGGATGGTCGAACGTGGTCACGGCCTGCAGCAAGTGCAACCTGAAGAAGGCGGACCGCCTGCTGGCCGAATGCGGGTTCTCGCTCCCGGCGGAGCCTCGCGAACCCAACCACGTCGAACTGATCTGGGCCGTCCGCACGGTCACGCCGGTGCAGGCCAGGTATATCGGCATGTTCTACGGCGAGGACGTGCTGCGGGCGCTGACCCCCTGAGGTCGGCCCGGCCGGCCGGCTGATCGCACCGTCATGAATATGACCGGGTTCGGAATCGGCGAGGTCCTCCTCATTGCGATGCTCGTGCTCATCGTATTCGGGCCCCGTCGCCTGCCCGAGATCACCCGCACCATCGGCAAGGGGATCCGGGAGTTCCGGAAGGGGATGAACGAGATTCAGCGCGAACTCGAGGCCGCCGGCCGGGAGACGCAGTGGAAGTCGCCGCCCACGGCCCGAAAACCGGCGACCGCGAGCAATGCGACAATCGCCGGAACCGCCACCGCCGCCGGGACCGCCGCGGCCGCCGGGGCGTCCACCGACTCCGCGGACGAGACGGAGGACGAAGAGGACGCCTCCGGAGCGACGGCGGGGCCGGTCGTGGAGGAACAGGAACCGCCCACGCCGCGCGATGAAGTGGATCCGGCTCAGGAGTTCATCGATCCCTGGTCCACGGATTCCTCGCGTCCGACGTTCGGCCCGAAGCCGCCCTCGGAGCCCGTATCGGAGCCCGTGATCGCCCCGCCTACGACCGAGCCCGCACCGCCGGAGCCGTCTGAAGGGGAGGATCCGGCGACGGCCCCCCAATGAGCGCGCGGTAGCGGCGGTTATCCCCTTCCAGCGCCCTCAGCAACTCGATCGCCGACGGCGCGCCGGTTGCGGATAGATCCGGGAAACCGGGCCCCGCGATGCGCGCGCGCGGCGGCTCCGCACCGCCGCCGGCACTTCCGCGGAACTCGACTTCCAGCCGTCGGCCGCGCTCGCACGGGTTGCACAGGACGCCGTCCTCCGCCGCGGATCCGTCGACGGCCCACGATCCCTCCGTGCCTCGGAGTGTGAAGCCGGCCAGCGCGTCCGGAACCCGTAACGTGCCGCGCCATACGCCGTCCGTCCCGGCATCGAGCGCCAGGTCCAGCGTGCCGTGGAACGCTCTCAACACCGGCGCCGCGGACATGCGCCCCTCGCCCTCGCCGTCTCCGCCCTCCCAGCGAAACTCGGCCTTCATGCCGTCGTCGCGCAGCGCGGCCTCACGGAGCTTCCGGAACGGGAGAACACCCTGGAAGGAGACGGGTACGCCCGGTTTGAGTTCGCCGGAGGCGGCGATGAACGACTCGCCCGCAAGGCGCAACTCGGCGGAGCCCTCTCTCGGCGCCGGGGTACGGGCTTCCGGTCGGCGCAGCAGGAACGCGACCATCCGCGCCCGCTGTCCATCCGGATCCGTGGGCCCGGTCTCATCATCGTCCTCTGCCGCATCGCCCGGGGCGCCCGTGGCGCCGCCGCCCCGGCGGGGGAGGTCGAGGGGGTTTTGGAATCGGGCCTCGGGGCGCTGGATCCCCGGGGCGCCGCCGCCGTCCATGCCGGCGCTGAACTCGCGACCCCAGCTCCCGAGGTCATAGCTGATTGCGGCCTGGAGATCTTCGTCGTCCGGGCGCCAGGCGAGCCCCGTAATGCGGGGGGCCGAGACCGTCACGACACCGTCGGGCCAGGTCGGCCGCACGCCGGGCGGGCGGGAGGCCTGCACGGTCAACCGGTCGCCCGAAGGGTCGTCGCGCTCCGTCCGCACGTTCGGGCCCGTGTCCGGAGAGAGCCGCGCGGCGAGCGAGCGCTCACACCCGGGTTCGCCGTCGAGCACGACGAGGAGCGTGTTCCAGCCCGCCGCCAGCCGCACTTCGCGCGCGGTTCCAGCGTCCGCGATCTGCTGCGCGTTCACCCACGCTTCGAGCCGCGCGCAGGGCTCGACACCCAGTTCGAGCCGCACGCTCGCGTCCGCGGACGACTTCAGATATGCGTGGGCGAGCGTCGCCCGCCCGGCTTCCGAGACATCCGAAAAATCCATCGGCGTCTCACCGTCGCGGCGAAAGAGCGTCCACGTACCCGCAGCGGTTTCGAGGTTCCGGTCCGGGAATCGGTCCGGCCCCGCGACGGGGAGCGGATGGTCGCCCGCCGCGTGTTCCGCGCTCGTGACCAGCCAGCGGTCCACCGGGATCTCCTGGGCCCACGCGGCTTCGGGGGCGAGCGCGCACACTCCCGAGGCGGAGAGCACGAGCGGGAGCAGGGTTCGTCGAGCCAGGCGATGCATCGTGTGTTCCCTCATTTGACCGTCATCCACGGGCGGACTCTCTCCAGACGGTTGAACATGGGGCTTTCGTCACACGATGCGCACCCGGCGCGTACCCGGACCGTGCCCGCCACCCGATTCCGGTTGCCGCCCGGGAGGCCCCCGGACAACTTGATTCTCATGCACAGCGTGGTTGAACTGCGGGTGAACGGAGACCGGCGCCGGGTCGGAGTGCCGTCCCACTACACCCTCCTCGAGACCCTTCGCTACGGGCTCGGCCTCACGGGATCGAAGCAGGGGTGCGACAAGGGGGACTGCGGGGCGTGCACGGTGCTCCGCGATGGCGAGGCCGTGCTCTCCTGCATCATGCCGGTGCACGAAGCGACGGGTCACGAGATTACGACCGTCGAAGGTCTCGGGGACGCGTCCGGCCCCCACCCGCTCCAGGATGCCTTCGATCTCACGGGAGGGGCGCAATGCGGCTTCTGCACACCGGGCATCCTCTGCTCGGCCCATGGACTGCTGACCCGCGATCCGGACCCCGCTCGCGAGGATGTCGCGCGGGCGCTCTCCGGCAATCTCTGCCGCTGCACCGGCTATACGAAGATCTTCGAGGCCGTGGACATCGCGGCCGAGGCGATTCGCACGGGCGAGACCCCCGAGGAGATCGTCTCCCGCCGCCGCGATCCGGGTGGGACGGCATGATTCCGCCCTCCCCGCGATCCGCGCGCGCGCCTCGCACCCTCGCCGGCGCGTTCGTGGGGCTCTTCGTCCTCCTGACCCTGGCGGCCGGAGCCGCCGCCCAGACGCCGGAAGAGCGTCTCGCCGAACTCGGAATCGAACTCCCGACTCCGGATGCGCCGACCGCCAACTTCGTGAAGGCGGTGACGACCGGAAATCTCGTCTTCCTCGCCGGGCACGGCCCGTGCGGCGGCCTCGACGAGAGCAACACCGGGAAGGTCGGCCTCGACCACACCGTCGAGGAGGGCTACGAGATCGCCCGCTGGGTCGGCGTCTGCCTCCTCGCCTCGCTCGCCCGAGAGATCGGCGACCTCTCCCGGGTGAGGCGGATCGTGCGGGTGTTCGGGATGGTGAACACGCCTCCGGACTTCACGCAGCACTCGCAGGTCATCAACGGCTGCTCAGACCTCATGGAACAGGTGTTCGGCCCCGCGATCTCGAAGCACGCCCGCGCGGCCGTGGGCATGGCGTCGCTCCCGCGCGACCAGTCGGTCGAGATCGAGATGCTGGTCGAACTCCACGACCCCTGATCGCACGACCGCCCGCATGCGTCCCGTAGCCCCCGCCCCCGCCGCCTTCCTCGCGCTCCTCGCCGTAGCCCTGCTCGCCGGGTGCGGCAGCGCCGGAGATACGGGCTCGTCTTCCGACCTCGCGCGCGGGATCGACGCCGTGTTCGCCGACCTGGACCGCCCGGGCTCGCCGGGCGCCGCCGTATCGGTCATCCGCGACGGCGAGATCATTCACTCCCGCGGCTACGGCTACGCCCAGATCGAGCACGGCATCCCCGTGACCCCGCGGACGGTCTTCCACGTCGCCTCCGTGTCGAAGCAGTTCACGGCCATGGCCGTCACCATGCTCGCGGCCGAGGGGGCGCTTTCGCTGGACGACCCCGTGCAGGCGCACCTCGAGTTCGTCCCCGAGTTCGAACATCCGGTCACCGTCCGCCAGATGATCCACCACACGAGCGGCATCCGGGACCAGTGGCAGCTCCTCGGGATCTCCGGCTGGCGCCTCGACGACGTGATCACGACGGAACAGATCCTCCGACTCATGTCGCGCCAGCGGGAACTCAACTTCGTGCCCGGCTCGGAGTACCTCTACTCCAACATGGGCTACACGCTCCTCGCGGAGACGGCGGTGGCGGTCGGCGGCCTGCCATTCCCGGAGTTCACGGCCGCAAGGATCTTCCAGCCGCTCGAAATGGACCGAACGCACTTCCACGACGACCACGAACACATCGTCCCCGACCGCGCCTATTCCTACCGGCCGGTCCCGACGGGAGACGATGGGAGTGTTGAGGGAAGCGGGGCGGGGCCGCAGCCGGAGTACACCAAGGCCGTTCTCAGCTACGCGAACGCGGGGGCGACGAGCCTGTTCACGACGGCGGACGACCTCGCCCGCTGGCTCGACAACTTCCGGCACGAGACGGTCGGCGGCCCCGAGGTGATGGAGATGATGACGACGCGCGGGGTCCTGAACGGCGGAGATACGATTCCCTACGCGCACGGCCTGAGCATCGGCGACCACCGGGGGCTGCGCACGGTGGGGCACGGAGGCGCCGACGCAGGGTTCCGGACGCAGGCGATCTGGTATCCCGAGGCGAATGCCGGGGTCGTCGTCCTCACCAATGTGGCGAACGGCAATCCGGGCGGTCGCGCCCGACAGGTGGCGGAACTCGTCCTCGCCGGAGTCTTCCCCGAGGGCGCGCCGGAGGAGGAAGAGGAGGACCCGTCCGCGGCCGCCGCTTCAGAGGCGCCTCCGAAGCCCGACGCGGGGACGCTGGCGGGATACGCCGGCAGCTACTACAGCCCGGAAGTCGATGCGCTGTATCACCTCGACGTCACGGACGACGGGCTCGTCGCGCGCCACGTACGCCACGGCGAGATCGCCCTCGAACCGCGGGCCGCCGACGAGTTCGCCACGGATCGCTGGTTCATGCGCGAGATCCGCTTCGAGCGCGCGCCGGACGGCGCCGTCACGGAAATGCGGGTCGGCGGCGGCAGGGTCCGGAACCTGCTCTTCGTCAAGCTGATCCGTCCGCTGCCCCGTTAGGGACTCAGCGTCCTCGCACGCCCATACAGCTTGCCGGCAAGCCTCCGGATCCATCACCACGACCGGGCGTCGCTGCTGGCCGGCAAACTGCACGCGACGCTCCACCGGCCCTGGCTGAAGGGCAGGGACATCTACGATCTCGTCTGGTACCTGAGCGATCCTGCGTGGCCGGAACCGAACCTCGATCTGCTGAACGCCGCGCGCCGCCAAACGGAGCCGACCGCGGCGGCGCTCACAGAGGACACGTGGCGGGAAACGGTGCGGCGAGGGTCGCGGGCGAGGAGTGGGCGACGGTCGAGGCCGATGTCCGCCCCTTTCTGGAGAGCGGCGAAACGATGCCCGCGCTGGCCGACACGATGGACCTGCTGCGCCCGGACCGCTGACCCGAGACGAACTCGGCCCGCCTCCCTCGAACGGGCCGTCTAGCCTTCGAGGAGGCCTACGAACCGCCGGGGCTCTCCGAGGCGAGGCGGTCGATGACGAGTTGCGTGATGTCGACGCGTTCGCTGAACAGGATGATGATGGGGCTCGTCGCGTTCAGGATCAGGTCGTAATCCAGTTCCGCCTGAATCGCTTCGATCACCGGCGCGAGTTCCGCGCGGATCCGCTCGCGTCCGTCGTTCTGCAGCGCGGTCGCTTCCTCCTGCTTGTCCTGCTGGTAGCGCTGGAAAGCCGTGAGGGCATCCTGATACTCGCGTTCGAGCACGCGTTGCTCGTCGACGGTCAGGCTGTCCGCTTCGGCGACCCGTAGCTCGACCGCGCGCACCGCTTCCTGGCGCGACTGCAGTTCGGCGGCGAGTTCCTGCTGGAAGTCCGTCAGTTGCTGCGCGAGTTCCTGTCCCGCCGGCGACCCGAACGCGGCGGCGTCCAGGTCGATGACGCCGATCCTGAGCGGTGCCTCGTCCGCCTGACCCGCCAGCGCCGTGGGCGCCAGCGCCAGGAGCAGCGCGGCGAACGAAAGCACGAGACGTGCGTACCTTTCCATCGTTCTCCCTCTATTGGAACCTGCCGGAACGGGCCTACCCTTGAGGGGCCGCACCGGCTTCATCGTCACGGAAACATGAAAGTAACGCGATATGTCTGAAGGAACGAAACGCCCCCGCGGCGGCGGGCGCAGCCTCCACCTCCTTTCGGCGCTGATCCTTGGAGTCGCCGGAGGCGCCGGCGCTCCGGAACGGGCCGCCGCGCAGGCGGCCACGGGTGTGACGGAAGAACCGGCCACAGTCCTCTTCACGAACGCGACGCTCGTCGACGGGATGGGCGCACCCGGCTATGTCGGCGACCTGCTCATCGACGGGGGACGCATTGCGGCACTCGGCGCCCCGGGCTCCGTCGAGGCCCCGCCCGATGCGGAACGGCGCGACCTCACGGGCCTCGTCCTCGCTCCGGGCTTCATCGACATCCACAACCACTCCACGGACCGCCTGTTCAACTTCCCGCTGGCCACGACCCAACTCGCGCAGGGCATCACGACGATCGTCGTCGGGGCCGACGGCTCCTCTCCGTGGCCGATCTCGGACTACCTGGCGCGCATCGACGAACTCCGTCCCACGGTGGACGTCGCGACGCTCGTCGGACACGGGACCGTGCGCAGACTCGCGCTGGGGGAGAACTACCGGCGCAGCGCGACGGACGCCGAGATCGCGGACATGACGGTGCGCGTCGAGCGCGGGATGACCGACGGCGCGTTCGGCCTTTCGAGCGGACTCGAATACGACCCCGGCTTCTACTCCACGACGGGCGAGCTGATCGCGGTGGCGCGGGCGGCGGCGGGCCACGGCGGCTTCTACATGACCCACATGCGCGACGAGGAAGAAGGGCTGATGGAGGCCGTGGACGAGGCGATCCGCATCGGGCGCGAGGCGGGGCTTCCGGTGCAGATCTCGCACATCAAGGCGGGGAACGCCTCGGTCTGGGGACGCGCTCCGGACGTGCTTGAGCGGATCCGGCGGGCGAACGACGAGGGGCTGGACGTGACGGCGGACCAGTACCCGTACGCGGCGTGGCAGTCCGGACTCGCGATCGTGGTGCGTTCGAGGATGTTCTCGAACCCCGACTCCGTGGCGAAGGGGATCGCGGCGGCCGGCGGCGCGAACCGGCTGCAGATCGTCGCCTTCTGGGACGAACCCGAACTGAACGGGCTGCGGCTCGACGAGATCGCCCGGCGCCGGGGGATGACGGACGTCGAGGCGTACATATGGATCATGGAGAACGGGGGCTCCGGGCTCATCGGCCACACGATGAACGAGGACGACGTCGATACGTTCATGGCCTCGCCGTGGGTGATGACGTCGAGCGACGGCGGGGTGCGGAGCGCGCACCCGCGCGGCGCCGGGACTTTCCCGCGCGTGCTGGGCCACTACGTGCGGGAACGCGGCATCCTGACGCTGGAGCGGGCGGTGCAGCGCGGCACCTCGATGCCGGCGCGGCGGCTGAAGCTGAACGACCGCGGAGTGCTGCGCGCCGGGGCCCGGGCGGACCTCGTGATCTTCGACCCCGTGCGCGTGGTGGACCGGTCGACCTTCGACAACGGGACCCGGCAGGCGGAGGGCGTCGAGAGCGTGTGGCTCGGCGGCGTGGAGACCTGGTCCGCCGGGGAGCCGACCGGCGCCCGCCCCGGCCGCGCCATCCGCCGCGCGCCCTGACCGGGCATTCGGACGCGCGCGTCGCCTGTGGGGCGGGGTGGGAGCCTCAGTCGGCGGCCGCCTCCCCGCGCTCGGCGGTCGCGACGATCTCGATGCCGCCACGGACGTTCTGCTCAACCTCGACGCGCACCCGGCGCGGCGCCACGGCGTAGACCACGTCGTCGGCGATCCGGGCCGCGAGCGTCTCGCAAAACTCCCCCTCGTCGCGGAAGGACCACAGGTAGAACTTGAGCGCCTTCGACTCCAGGCAGCGGTCGCGCGGCTCGTAGTCGATCGTCACCCGCCCGAAGTCCGGCTGTCCCGTCTTCGGGCACAGCGATGTGAACTCCAGCGCCCGCAGTCGGACGCGCTGGACGTCGGCCGCCGGGATCGCCTCCGCGCGCAGCGTCTCGCGTCCCTCCTCCGGGTCCCGGGGCCGCGGCAGGGGACCGGACGCGGGGAGCCTCGTCATCCGTCCTCCGTCCCTCCGGTCATCTCTTCATCCGCCTCTTCATCGTTGCGCGTCATCGCATCGACGGTCGTGGCGGCGGCCATGTGGCCGATGACGTTCGTCGCCGAGCGGAAGACGTCGGGCACGCGGTCGATCCCGAGCAGGATCCCGAGTCCGGCCAGGGGGACGCCCACCACATCGAGCGCCGGCACCATCGACACGATGCTCGCGCTCGGCACCGGCGCCACCGTCATCGCTGCGAGGAAGATCGCGAGGACCGCCGCGGCGATGAGCCCCGCATCGAGCGGGACCCCGTACATGGCGGCGAGGAAGACCAGCGAAGCGCTCTGGAAGAGGGCGCTCCCCGGCCGGTTGATCGAGGCCCCGAGCGGGAGGATCAGGGTGTAGCGGTCTCGCCGGAGCCCCAGCTTCTCCGCCTCCTGCAGCATCATGGGCAGCGTACCCACCGACGTCGTCGTGGTGAAGCCGACGGTGTACGTACCCACCGTGCCGCGGATGAATCGCCCCGCCCGCATGCCGCCGACGAAGCGGACCATGGGCAGCAGGACGAGACCCTTGAGGATGAAGAGACCGACGACGACCGCGAGGATGAAGACGGCGAGGTTCTGGAGCAGCGCGAGCCCCGTGCGCGCGACCACCGGCGCGGCGAGGCCGAACACGCCCACCGGGGCCGTCCACAGAACCCAGTTCATGAGCTTGATGAGGGCGTCGCCCGCCGACTCCGCGAATCCGGTGAGCAACTCCCGCTTCTCACGCGGCAGTGTCGTCGTGGCCGCCGCGAGAAGGACGATGAAGATGAGGATCGAGAGCAGCGATCCGTCCGCCGCCGCCTGCACCGGGTTCCTCGGCACGAGGTTCACGAGGAAGTCGATCACGCCCGGGTTCGCTGTGTTCAGCTCCGTCGTCGGGGTCGGGGGCGGCACCGGCGCCGTGAAGCTGAGCGCGAACCCCATCACGCCCATTCCGATGAGGATCGCCGGCAGCGTCGTGATCCAGAAAAAGCCGACGGAGAGGCCGCCGATGCGCCCCAGCTTGCGGAGGCTCCCGATCCGCCCCACGCCGACGAACACGACCGCGGCGACGAGCGGAATCACGACCATCTGAATCGCGCGCAGGAAGACCTGTCCGAGCGGCGCCACGGCCTCTGCCGCGCGCAGGAGCGCCGGAGATCCGGTGACGGAGGCGGCGACCCCGAGCCCCAGTCCAAGTGCGAGACCGATGAGAATGGCGCGAGTGTTCACGTCCCTTCACCCCCTCCGGATGTCCCGGCGTTCCCAGTTCCTCGCCGCTTCCGGAACGCGAGCCACGCGCCGACCGTGAGCACGGGCAGGACGTAGTAGACGATGAAGCCCCAGGTGATCGTCCCGTAGCCCTGACGGATGAGGTCGATGAGGCCGAGAGGGGTGAGGGACAGCGCGATCCCGAGGAAGACCGCCGCGACCACCGGCCTCGCCCAGCTCGGCATCCCGGCGCCCCGCTCACCCCGCGTGACGGCGAGCCGCTCGTTCACCGCGTGGATCATCCCGGTGCCGGTCTCGATCAGGGTGCCGAAGAGGATGACCTGGTAGGCGATCTGGAACGTCCTCGACCCGAGCGCCTCGAGGATGAAGTTCGAGGGGACGGTCGCGTCGATGATCGCGGGGTAGTGCGGCACCATCGCGAGGTAGAAGAAGAACGCCGGCAGCATCCCGATGACGCCGGCCAGCAGGCCGGCCCACACGGCCTGGATCCGGGTCTGGATGTGGCGCACGGTGAAGAGCGCGACGGCGGCCGCGGAGAGGTTGTAGCCTCCGTACTGGACCCCCTTCACGAGCCAGTCGCCGTTGGGACCGCTGGCGGTGAAGCTCGGGCCCAGCGTGGACCCGAAGCGCACCAGCGACCACACGACGAGCGCCACGAACACGGCGTAGAGCGCGAACGACCAGCCGGCGAAGAAGCGCTCGATCGCGACGCTCCCGTAGAAGAGAAGCAGCGCGACCGCCCCCAGCGCCACGATCACGCCCAGCGCATACGGAAGGCCGAAGGTCTCGTCCACGATCGAGCCCGCCGCCGCCCCGATGACGGCGAGCACGAGGAGCGTGAGCAGTACGTACGTGACCTCGAACAGGACCCAGGACGGCCCGAGCAGACGCTTGAAAAAGTTGCGGTATTCGTAGCTGCGGAACTGCCGCGCGAGTTCGAACGTGACGGCGCACACCGCGCTCCAGATCGCGGTCGAGAGGGCCATGGCCCAGAGGCCCGGCGTGGGGCCGATGGAGAGGAAGAACTCGACGTTCTCCCGCCCCGTGCCGTATCCGCCGGCGATCACGGCCGATTGGAAGACGAGCCCCGGCAGCAGATAGCGGCGGAACCAGGGAGCTTTCACGCTGGCGTCCCTTTCTCTCGGCCGGTCCCTGCCCCAAGGTTTCGCCCGTCAGCGAGGGGCGAGTGGACCCGGGCGCCGGGTGCCGGCGGCCACTTGCGACCCGCCAAGCTAGAGAACAGCGATGGAACGAGACAGACGCGAGACGTTCGGCTCCCGCTTCGGGCTCGTGGCCACGATGATCGGCGTCGCCGTCGGGCTGGGGAACGTCTGGCGCTTCCCGTACATGGTCGGCGAGTTCGGCGGGGCTCCCTTCGTGGCCTTCTACGTTCTGGCCGTGGTGCTGATCGGAGTTCCCGCGCTCATGGCGGAGTGGACGCTGGGCCGGCATACCCGCCGCGGCCCGGTCGGCGCGTTCGAGTCGGGAGGTCTCCCCTTCGGCCGCGCCCTCGGCTGGATCTTCTTCGTCGGCGTCACCGCCGCCACCGGCTACTACTCGAACGCGCTCGGCTGGGTGCTGTACCACGCCTTGGCCGGGCTGCTCTCCGGCGTCGGGGTCGAGATCGACGCCGCCGCGATCCTGCCCCCGGACGAGGGGTTCTCCCTTCGCTCCTTCCTGCTGCAGTGCGCCTGCACCGGGGCCGTCCTCCTCACCTGCGCCGCGGTGCTGCGCCGCGGGCTGCGGCGCGGGATCGAGAAAGCGAGCCGCTTCATCGTTCCGGCGCTCCTTGCGGGGCTCGTGATCCTCATCGCCCGCTCTCTGACGCTGCCGGGGGCCGGCGAGGGTCTCCGCTGGTACCTCGGCGCCTTCGATCCCGGCGCGCTCACGCCGCCGGTCATGCTGGGCGCCTTGGGTCAGGCGATCTTCAGCCTCTCGCTGGGCGGCACCTTCATGGTCGTGTACGGCTCCTACCTGAACCGCGACGACCCCCTGCGCGGCAACGCCGTCTTCACCGCGGGCGGCGACCTTTGCGCCGGACTCATGGCGGGGCTCGCCATCTTCCCCGCCGTGTTCGCGTTCGGACTTGAACCGGCGAGCGGCCCCGGCCTCCTCTTCGTCACGCTGCCCGAGGTGTTCGGACGGATCCCTGCCGGGGCCGTGTTCGGGACGCTCTTCTTCCTGGCCCTGTTCGGCGGCGCTTACCTGTCGGATGTGGCGGCGCTGGAGGTGCTGGTGGCCGGGGTCACCGACAACACCGGAATCGGCCGCTCGCGCGCCGTCACCCTGACGACCGTGGTCGTGTTCGCGTTCGCGCTACCGCCGATGATCAACATGAACGTGTTCACGCCGTGGGATCTGACCTTCGGATCGGGCTTCCAGACGCTCGGCGCGCTGCTCTCGGTCGTCGCCGTGGGATGGGCTCTGGACCGCTCTGAAGTACTGCGGCAACTGGCGGCGGGCGAGGATCGGCGCGCGAAGCGGGGCGTGCCGGCGATCTGGCTCTACTACTGGCTCCGCTTCGTGATCCCCGCCGCGATCCTCGCCGTCGGTGCCTGGTGGCTCCTCACCGACGTGCTCGGCGTCTTCGCGGGGTCGTGAGTCCCTGCGGGCGACGGAGCCCGGTTCAACGTTCGTCCTCCGGAGCCCGTCCCATGGCACGCAGGAGGTCCCAGTAGTCGACCCACGCCGCGGATCGCATGGAGAGGGCGCTGAGCCGCGCGCTCCGGAAGGCGTTCGCCGCGTCGAGCAACTCCAGGAGCGACATCTCGTTCTCTCCGTACGCCGCCGTCGCCGAGGCGAGCAGCGCCTCGGCATCCGCCAGCAGGCCATCGGCCGCCGTTTCGAGACGGCCTCGACTGGAGGCGTACCGGTCCGCGGTCATCAGGAGATCGTTCTCGGCCAGCCGTCTCCGGAGGTCGAGGCGATGGGCGGCCGCGGCGCTCCGGGCGTCGGCTGCCTGCCGGTCCCCCCCTCCGCGATCGAACAGCGGCAGCGGGAGATCGAGACCCAGGCTGAGGCCCTGGAATCCGCCCTCCTGCCGTCGATATCCCATACTGACGGTCGGATCGGGCATCCAGCCGGACTTCGCAACGGCGAGTTCGGCCTGCGCGGCGTCCAGATCCCGGGCCGCGGCCTCGAGGTCCGGCCGCTCGAGCAGCGCGCCGAGCGCGGCTTCCCGAGTCACCGCGGGCGGCAGCCCTTCCAGCCCCGCGGACGGTCCGACCTCCTCGATTCCCGTCCCGGGAAAGGTCAGCGCGGCGAGGCGCCTGCGGGCGTCGCGAGACCGGAGTTCGGCCTCCGCCACACCCTGCTCCGCCTGCACCCGTTCCAGTCGCAGCCGCCGCGTTTCGTAGGCGGAGATGTCTCCCTCCTCCAGGCGGATCTCCGCATCCTCGGCGACCTCCTGGATCACCGCCACGGTCTGCCGCGCCGTGAGTTCCGCCGCTTCCGCAAACCACGCGAGCGCCCAGGCTTCGCGAACCTCGAAGGCGAGCCGGGTCGAGTCGCTGCGGAAACGGGCGGTGCTCGCTTCGATCGTGCGGGCGGCGGCCCGGTAGCGGGCGGCGGTGCGGCCGGGCCATTCGAGGGGCTGAGAGAGGAGCAGATTCTCCTCCCAGTACTCGTCGCCATTCCGGTCGAGGTCGTCGCGCCTGGCCGAGAGCGACGGGTTGAACCAGGCGCGGGACTGGCGCGCGGCTCCCGCGATCTCGGCGGCCTCGGAGCGTGAGATCCTCAGAGCGAGGCTGTTCGCGGCGAACGCCTCGAGGGCTGCCGCGAGCGAGACTCGGTGTACGGCTTCCTGACCGAGCGTCGGGCCCGGCAGAAGGAGAAGGGCGCCAAGCCCCAGAAGCGTGATGTAGCGGATATTCAGTTCCTCGTTGCGATAGCCCGGATCCGGTCCAACCTCACCAATCGCCGCGCCGCACAGCAAGTGCCCCCGACGTGACGAGTGACCCCGCCCGTCGGTCCGCCGTCAGTCTATCATGCAGCCGCATCAGAAGCCGGTCAGCGGCACGCGGTCTTCCGTGGGGAAACTCGTTCACGGTCGCTTTTCGGAGGTCGCCATGAATCAACGGAGGGAACGCTCCCGCTGCCTCGTCACGGCGCCGATGCGCGCCGGGACGCTACGGATCGGTGTCCTGCTCGGCGCGCTCCAGTTCACGGTGGGTGCCGGCGGGCTGGCGGGACAGGAGGCGGGAGACTGCGGTGCCCATCTTTCCCTCGGGGTCGCCGTCGTGGACGAGTCCGGCTCGATCCCGATCCCGTTCGCAACGGTGCGCCTGACGTCGGAAGACGAGGGTGCGCTGGACGGGCCGTTGCGAGGTCAGGCCGGATCCGACGGGCGACTCGTGTTCTGCGTCCCCGCGGGCGTCCGTCACGCGACGCTGCGGGCGGAGTTCGGGGATGCCTCCAGCGACGAAACCGAAATCAATATCGGGCTCGCGGCAACGCAGGATGTGGTCCTCAGACTCCGCGTCGCTTCGGTCGAGAACGGGCGTCTGCTGGGCACTGTGACGGACGCGCTCAGCAACGCCCGGGTGGCCGCGGCCGCGGTGTCCCTCCGGGGCCGTTCGCAGGAAGTTCAGACGAACCGGCAGGGCGGATTCATCCTCAGCGACGTGCCGGTAGGCGTGTACGAGCTGTCCGTGCGGCACCTCGGGTACGCCCCGTTGCGCCACATGGTCAATGTGGCCCGCGGCGCCACCACGGAAGTCCAGATCGGCCTCGTCCCGGCTCCGCTCGAGATGGAACCGCTCGTGGCAACGGCCGTGCGCCTGCGCCGACTGGAGATCAAGGGCTTCTACGAGCGGAAACGCTGGGGCGAACTTCTCGGACTCGGCGCCTTTTTCACCGTGGCCGACATCGAGCGTCGCAACCCCCGGATCATATCCGACATGATCATGGAGGAAGCGTCGATCCGACGCGTCTGCGGTATGGGTTCGCGCACCTGCAGGCTATACACGACGCGGCTGACCACCGGTTTCGGCTCGCGTTGCCTCATGCAGATCTACCTCGATGGCATTCTCATCAGCGAGGAAGGCGCGGCCGACACGTGGGTGTCACCCGTCGAAATCGCAGGCGTCGAGGTGTACAAGGGTCCGGCATCGCTGCCGGCCGAGTTCAGTGGACCCAATTCACGGTGCGGCGTAGTCGCGATCTGGACGAAATAGGCCTGCGGGCGGCGTCAGCAGCCCGTGGCCTCCCGCAGTTCGGAGAGAGGTCACGCCCCGGTGAAGGCGCCCGCGCACCTGTCGAGCACGTCGGCGTTCGTCCGCAGCCGATGCCCGGTTCGCCGGCCGGACGTAGATTGAACGCATGCACCCGCACGAACTGACGCCCGCACAGCGCGCGGCCGCCGAAGCCCCGGACGGGCTCCCGGGGCTCGCCGACGCCGAGTTCACGGCGCTCGGCCGCCGCGCGCGCCGCGTCGAAGGGCTCCGCAAGTCGACCGGCCGCGAGATCTACACGGACGACATCGTCCTGCCGGGGATGCTGCACGGGAAGATCCTCCGCTCCACGGAGGCCCACGCCCGGATCGTGTCCATCGACACGGCCGAAGCCGAGGCCCTCGAGGGTGTGTACGGAGTCATCACCGGGCAGGACCTGCCGACGCCGTACGGGATCATCCCGTGGACCCGCGACGAGCACGCGCTCTGCGTCGACAAGGTGCGCTTCATCGGCGACGCGGTCGCGGCGGTGGCCGCGGTCGACGAGGACACGGCGAACGCGGCGCTCGAGCGGATTCACGTCGAGTACGCGCCGCTTCCCGTCTATCTTTCGCCCGAGGAGTCGCTGGCGTCCGAAGCCGCCGCGGAGCCCATCCACGCGCCGCGCAAGCCGGGGGCGAACGGCAACGTCCTCAAGCACGTCCACCTCGAGTTCGGGGACGTGGACGCGCAGATGGCGGAGTCGGATGTCGCCATCGAGGGGGAGTACTTCTTCCACGGGACGACGCACACGCCGATCGAACCCCACTGCGCGATCTCCCGACTCAACCCGGATGGCGTGCTCGAGGTGTGGTCCTCCACGCAGGTCCCGCACTATCTGCAGCGGGAGCTCGCGCGGGTGCTCGACCACGACGTGGCGAAGGTGCGGGTCGCGCAGCCGGCCGTGGGCGGGGCCTTCGGCGGCAAGTCCGAGCCGTTCGATCTCGAGTTCTGCGTGGCGCTCCTCGCGATGCGGACCGGCCGTCCGGTGAAGATCCTCTACACGCGTGAAGAACTCTTCTACTCGCACCGCGGCCGTCACCCCATGCGCATGAAGTACCGGCTCGGCGCCTCGCGCGGCGGGAAGCTCAGGGCGCTCGACGCGCGCACGATCCTGGACGGCGGCGCCTACGCCTCGTTCGGCCTCGTAACCACGTACTACTCGGGGCAGCTCCTCACCGCGCCTTGCCATATCGAGTCCTACCGTTTCGACTCGACGCGCGTGTACACGAACGTCGCCCCGTGCGGCCCCAAGCGCGGCCACGGCTCCGTACAGCCGCGCTTCGCGTACGAGATCTCGCTCGACAAGCTGGCCGGGAGGCTCGGCCTCGACCCGTTCGAACTCCGCCGCCGCAACTTCATGGGCACGGGTCGGACGGTGAACGAGTTCAAGGTCCGGTCGAACGGTTTCCTGGAGTGCCTGGAGGCGGTCGAGCGTGCCAGCGACTGGAAGACGCGGTACCGGCGGCTGCCGACAGGTCGCGGCCTCGGGATGGCCGCCTCCTCCTACATCTCCGGCACGAACTACCCCATCTATCCGAACGAGATGCCCCAGGCTGCGGTGCAGGTGCAGATCGAGCGCTCCGGCCGGGTGGCGATCCTGCACGGCGCGTCGGAGATCGGGCAGGGTTCCGACTCCACCATGGCCTACATCGCCTGTGAGGAACTCGGCGTCCCGCTCGAGTACGTGCGCGTCTTCTCCGCCGACACGGACCTCACGCCGGTGGACTTGGGGGCCTACTCCTCGCGCGAGACCGTGATGGTGGGAAACGCCTGCCTCGAGGCCTGCCGCGCGCTGCGAGGGCAGGTGACGGAGGCGGTCGGGGAGGTCTGGGGCGTTGCGGCCGGCCGGGTGCGTCTGGCGCGCGGCTGGGCCTTCGACAGCGACACCCCCGAGGACGCCGACCGCCGCCTCCCCATCTCGGAGGCGTTCAACATCGCCGAAGCGAAGTTCGGCCTGTTGGGCGCCGTGGGTTCCTACGACACGCCGAAGGATGTCCACGGCGACTACCGGGGCGGCACGATCGGATCGTCGCCGGCCTATTCCTTCACCGCGCACGTGGCCGAAGTCGAGGTCGACGAGGACACGGGGGTCGTCGACGTGAAGAACATCTGGGTGGCGCACGACTGCGGCCGCGCGCTCAACCCGGTGCTTGTCGAAGGCCAGATCGAGGGCTCCGCCTACATGGGATTCGCGGAGGCGATCTTCGAGGAACAGCTCTTCCGCGAGGGGGAGGTGGAGGGCGGCCTGCACACGTCGCCATCGCTCCTCGACTACCGGATCCCCACCTCGATGGACTGCCCGGAGTTCGAGGCCCTCATCGTCGAGTCGGTGGATCCGGAAGGCCCCTACGGGGCGAAGGAGGCGGGGGAAGGGCCGCTGCACCCGTCGCTCCCCGCGATCGCGAACGCGATATACGACGCGGTGGGAGTGAGGATCGACGAACTTCCCTTCACGCCGCAGCGCGTATGGAGGGCCTTGCGCGCGCACGCCGCCGCCGCGAGCCGCGAGGACGTGGCCTGAACTCCTCCTGCGTCCCGCCGGAATGAAGCAGTTCGTCCGACAACTCGGCGTCGAGACGCGAGGGAAGGGCCTGTATGAGATCACCCGCCCCGTCCTCGAGTGGACGGCCGGGCTCGAGATCGAGACGGGGATGCTCACCGTCTACATCCGCCACACGTCGGCGTCGCTGACGATCCAGGAGAACGCGGACCCGGACGTCCTCCACGACCTCTCGAACTTCTTCGCCCGGCTCGTTCCGGAAGGTGACCGCCGCTACCGGCACACGATGGAAGGGCCCGATGACATGCCGGCGCACATCCGGTCGGCCCTGACCCAGACGCACCTGGCCATCCCGGTGCTCGACGGGGCGCCGGCCCTGGGAACCTGGCAGGGGATCTTCCTCTTCGAGCACCGCAGCCGTCCGCACCGCCGTACGGCGGTCCTCCACGTCACCGGCGCATAGCGGTCTACTTGGAGCCGTATTTTCCGATGGCCTCGAAGTCGAGGTCCACCACGAATTCGCCCGAATCCGCGTCGCGCTCGAAGATGATGAAACCGAGTTCGGCAAGCCTCGTGAGTTCCCGGAAGAACGTTCGTGAAGTTACGGCGCGATAAACGGTGTCGACGAAGGGTGAATCGATCAGCGCGTCGAGCGAGAGTCGCCGAGAGGGGCTCTCCGAAAAGGGATCGGCCGGCTCCGTTTCCTCAAGGAGGAAACCCAGGAGGCCATGCTCCCGCTCGTTGATGAGACGGCGACGCTTGCTCACTCGCTTGTCGCGCGCCCAAGTCAACGTTTGCCGGTAGACCAGGCGGTTCAGCTTCGAGTTGATGAAGGAGTTGATTCCGCGCAGCTCGGCGTCGAAGCCACGCAACCCGAACTCCACGAAGCGCGTGACGTCGACCGGTTGCACCCTGCGGCATTCCTGCTGGCGCCTTTTGTAGAGGTCTCCGTTGCGGTAGAAATAGTTCGAGAGCCCGTAGAAACCGTGGACGTTGTATCCCCCTTCAAAGAGGATGGCTGCCTCGACCAGCCTCGACACGCGGCCGTTTCCGTCTCCGAACGGATGGATGGTCACCAGGAAGAAGTGGGCGAGCAGCGCTCGGACCACCGGATGCTCGTTCCGTACGCGCCGAGAGTTGACGAAGACGACGAAGTCGTCCAGCAACTGCGGGAGCTCCTCGTGAGGTGCTCCCAGGTGGACTCCTCCCAAATCCGGCGTACCCACCTGCACGCCGTATGCTCGCAGCCGGCCGGGTACGTTGTTTCCTTCATCGGAGCCCCTGGTGAGCAATTCATGCATTCGGAGGATGTCCGCCACCGCCAGCGGTGCCTCGCCGGGTCCGAACCGTTCGCGAACCCAGTTCTGGGCGGCATCGGCATTCTCGATCTGTCGAGATTCCCTAGTTGTGGCGCTGGCTTCGGTTTCACGATCCAGCAGTTCGCGCACCTGCGCTTCCGACAGCGGGTTGCCCTCGAGGGCGGTCGTGCCACGGATCGTCCTGATGCGATTCAATCGGTCGAGCTGGTCCCTCCAATCCGGGGGCAGCAGAAGTTTCTCGACGGCCTTCCGACTCGCCTCGATTTCGATGAGAAGGCTAGTCAGGCCGGGGCCGTCGAGGCGGTATTCGAAGCTGAACGTCTGCCAATCCATATCTTACGACACCTTTTATGACACCTTGTGTGACACCTTGTTTGACAGGTATGTAACATCCATAAACTCTAATGATGATAGGCATATCCGACCTTCAGATCAATGGATAGCATTCCTTACGTGACAGCTTGTACGACGGTGTTCACGACCGAATCGGCGCACGCCCGAAAGGTTGTATTCGGGATATGCGCGGTTCTGCTCGCCGTGGGGATCGCGGCGTGCGGGGACGGGAGCACGGACCTTCCTCTGACGCACGCTCCGAGGGCCGTCGGCGCGCTTCCCGACCTCGAACTTCCCGTGGGTGAGACGGCGCTGGTGGAGGTGACGGGCCTCTTCAGCGATGCGGACGGGGATGTGCTTTCCTATGAGGTTCGGTCTTCGGCCCCCGACGTGGTCGCGGCGGAGGTGTCGGGCGGCACCGTGCGGCTGGTCGCCCTGGCGCGCGGGATGGCTACGGTGACCGTCACGGCGCGCGATCCCCAAGGCCGGGCCGTCGCCCTCCGGTTCGAGGTCACCGTACCGAACGTGGCGCCGGTAACGATTGGCGCGATCCCCGATGTCGAACTTCGGGTCGGAAGTGCGGAGCTGCTCGCCGTATCGGGCTTCTTCTCCGATCCGGACGGCGACGCGCTACGCTACGAAGCCACGTCGTCGCAGCCGGACGTGGCCGGGATCGACGTCTCGGCGGACACCGTCACGGTAACCGCCCTCGCGGCGGGAACGTCGACGGTGACCGTCGCGGCGCGCGACCCTGGCGGGCTGGGCGCCGAACTGTCGTTCGCCGTGGAGGTCCGACCGGGCCGCAGGTTCGACATCGAGGTCCGCTTCGACACCACGGCTGCCGAGCCGTGGCGGGCCCCGGTCCTCGCGGCGGCGGAACTGTGGATGTCGGTGCTGGCCGATACGGAACTGCTCGAGGTTGCGGTCGACGACCGCATTGAATGTTACGGCGCGAGCACGGCGGAGCCGGTCGGCACCATCGATGACCTGATGGTTCTCGTCGAGTTCCGGGAGATCGACGGTCCGGGCCGCACGCTCGCCCAGGCCGGCGTGTGCCGCCTGCGCGAAGGGTCAATGCTGCCGGTCGCGAGCGTGGCGTTCTTCGATGTGGCGGACATCGACCGGCTCATCGACTCCGGCGACGCGGTGGAACTCGCGGTTCACGAGATCGCGCACGCGCTCGGATTCGGCCTGCTGTGGCGCCCTCTCGGTCTCCTCCGGGATCCCTCCCTGGGCGTGGGAGCGATCGACGCGCATTTCGTGGGTCCCGGGGCCATCGCCGCCTTCGACGCGGCGGGCGGCACGGACTACACGGGCGGGGCGAAGGTCCCCGTCGAGAACCGCGGCGGAGCCGGGAGCGCGAACCTCCATTGGCGGGGCTCCGTCCTCCGGGGGGAACTCATGAGGCCGCTCAACAGGATCGGAGTCCGGGAGGCCCTCAGCGCGGTCACGATCCGGTCGCTGGCCGACCTGGGTTACGCAGTCGACGCGAGCCAGGCGGAGCCGTACACGCTCCCCGGCGTTGGCGCCGCGGACGAGAAACCCGGCCGCGTGGTCGACCTGGGCGACGATGTCCTCAGGGGGCCGGTGCAGGTCGTCGATTCGGCCGGCCGCGTCGTGCGCGTGCTCCGCGACCGTTCGCCGGAGTAGGTTCCGTCCCGTTGACCGAACAAACCGCGGATTCCTATGCTCAAGCTGGCGCTCCTCGACTCCATGGGATAAGGCACAATGCTGCGCAGATTGCTGTTCGGATCCAGTCTCAGGATCATCGCCGTGATCATCGTCGGTACGATTGCGGTCGCGGCACTAATGCTCTCGCTCGCCCCCGAACCGGAGAGCCAGGAGCCGCCCCCCCAGATCCCGTTTGCGCAAACGGCCGGCGTTGTGGCCGGATCGGGCGCGATACCCGTGTTCGGATCCGGCACCGTGCGGCCAAGCGAGGAGATCGATGTCGCACCCCAGGTGGGCGGCAAGGTCGTCTGGGTCAATCCGCGGTTCCAGAGCGGAGGGCGCGTCGAGGCGGGCCAGACGCTCTTCCGCATCGAAGAAGCCGACTACGCGTACCGCGTACAGGTAGCGGAAGCGAACGTCGCGGCAAGCCGCGTCGCCTTCCTCGAGGAACAGGAACGGGCGAAGATCGCCAGCGCCCAGTATGAACTGTACTCGGAGCGGCGCGAGACGGGCCCCCCGCCGTCGGAGGCGAGTCCGCTCACATTGAGGGAGCCTCAGCTGGAAGCGGCCAGCGCCGCGCTGAGCCGGGACGAAGCCCGGCTTGAGGAGGCGAGGCTTGCGCTCTCCAGGACCCAGGTCACCGCGCCGTTCGATGGCTTCGTGCGCGAGGAGTCCGTCGATGCGGGGCAGGTCGTGAACCCCGGGCAGCCCGTCGGACGCCTCTTCGCTTCGGAGGCGGTGGAGGTCGTCGTTCCCCTCTCCGACGCCGACGCCGCCCTGGTCCCCGGATTGTGGGGGCTCGAGGCAGGCGACGGAGCACGGGACGTAGCGGCCCGTGTGATCGCCCACTACGGGGAGGTGATGTACGCCTGGGAGGGTTACGTGGATCGGGGTGAGAGTTCCGTTGACGCGCAGACACGCACCATCGACGTGATCGTGCGCGTGCCGGACCCGTTCGACCCAAGCGCGCGGGCGGGCCCGTCCGCCGCGGTCGGGAGCGATCCTCCGTTGCTGGTCGGCAAGTTCGTGGAGGTGGAGATCGAGGGACTCTCACCGGAGGACTACTTCCGGATCCCGCGAGCGGCGCTGCAACCTGGCAACGAAATCTGGACGGTTGACCGCGACGGCGTCGTGAACATCGTTCCGGTTCAGGTGCTGCAACGCGCCAACGATGCAGTGTTCGTCACCGGTGCCCTGCGAGGCGGCCAGTCGGTAGTCACCGGTGGACTTCAGTTCGCCACCGAAGGGATGCGCGTCCAGACCGACCCGGCGCGATGAATCCCGACGCGGGTCCCGAACCGGACGACCGCCGCGAGCGGTCCGGCCCGCTCGCCTACATGGCCAGCAACGGCATCGCGGCCAATCTCCTGATGATGGGCATCGTTGCGGCCGGACTCGTGGCCCTGACCGGCCTCGAGCGAGAAGCCTGGCCCATCACCCCCTTCTACCACATCGAAGTCTCGATGGCCTATCCCGGCGCCACGCCGGAGGAGATCGAGGAGTCGATCATCGTCAAGATCGAGGACCAGGTCAGCGGGCTCGATGACGTGAGGGCTGTCAAGTCCCTGGCGGCTCCGGGCATTGCCTCCGTGCGGATCCAGATGGATTCCCGCACGGACATGGCTCGGGCCCTGGACGACATCGAATCCGCCGTCAATCGTGTCCAGTCCTTCCCGGCCGGAGCCGAACGTCCGCGTTTCCAGGAGATGGACAACCGCTTCAGCATGATGCGGCTCATCGTCCACGGCGACGTCTCCGAGCGCTCGCTGAAGGAACTGGCGCATCGGATCGAGGACGACCTTGCCGCGCTACCCTCCGTCTCCCAGGTCGAGGTCAGCGGGGTCCGGAACTACGAGATCTCCATCGAGGTATCGCTTCACCGGCTCAGAGCCCTGGGACTCTCTCTCACCGACGTTGCCGGGGCGATCCGCCGCAGTTCGCTCGACCTGTCGGCCGGAAGCATCGACACGCGGGAATCCCAGGTTCGAGTGCGGACCCTCGGGCAGAACTACGACCAGCAGGACTTCGAGGAAATCGTCCTTCTCAGCGGCCGCGACGGCACGGTCGTGCGCCTCGGCGACATTGCCGAGGTCCGCGACGGGTTCCAGGAGGCAGACCTGATCGTCCGCCATCAGGACCAGCCCGCCGTATTCGTCGAGGTTTACCGGGCCGGTGGCGAGCAGGTGATGGATGTGGCCACGACCGTCCGTCGGCACCTGGCGAACGAGGTGATCCCGGCCTTGCCGGACAGCGTGGGCATCACCCTGTGGAACGACGAGTCCCAGGCCTACGAGGAGCGCGCCGATCTTCTTCTGAAGAACGGATTTCTGGGTTTGTTGCTGGTGTTGGTCGCACTGAGCCTGTTTCTACAGGTTCGGCTTGCCCTGTGGGTCGCCGTGGGCCTCGCCGTTTCGGGTGTAGGCGCCCTCGCCGCCATGATGGCGTTCGACGTGGCGATCAACACCATCAGCCTCTTCTCCTTTGTCCTCGCCATTGGGATCGTCGTTGACGACGCCATCGTTGTGGCCGAGCACATTCAACACGAACGCAATCAGGGAACCCCCGGGGTCGCGGCCGCGATCCGCGGCGTCCGGCGGATCAAGGTGCCGTTGACGTTCGCCGTCCTCACCTCGGTGGTGGCTTTCGTCCCGTTGTTGTTCATCCCGGGCGGTGTCGGTGACGTGTGGCGGGCCCTGCCGATCATCATGATCGCCATGCTGCTGTTTTCGCTGGTGGAATCGCTGTTCGTCCTGCCGAACCACCTGTCCCACCTGCCCGGTCCGGAATGGGTGCCGGGCAATGCCTTCGACCGATTCTTCTCGCGACTCCAGAGTCGTGTCGACGCCCAATTGCAGCGGTTCATCCAGGGGCCCTTGGACCGGGCACTGCGGTTTGCCACGGCCCGGCCCGGGGTGACGATGACGGGGGCCGTTGCAATGCTCGTGCTGAGCATTTCCCTGTTGCCCGCGGGAATCGTCCCCACCACGCTGGCCGACGACGTGGAGGGCGATATCGTGACGGTCGTGTTGGAGATGCCCGATGGGGCCACCGCTCCGAGAACGTACGAGGTCGCCCGGGAGCTGGAGGCCGCGGGCCACCGGGTCATCGAACAACTCTCTCGAAGCCGGCCCGCGGACGCGCCGCCGCTGCTAACCGGCGTCACCGTGACCGTCGGACTGGGATCGAGAATCGAGGGCGGACTCAACCCGCAGCCCACCCTCAATCCGCAGGCCAATATCGCCACCATCGAGTTCAAGCTCCTCGGTGCGCAGCAGAGACGGATCTCCACCGGAGAAGTCGTGCAGGCGTGGCGCGAGGAGGTGGGTGTGCTGCCCTACGTCCGCGGCATCACCTTCAGCGGCGAGATCTTCACCCTGGGGAACCCGGTCGAGGTCGTACTGTCGCACCCGGACCCGGAGCGGCTCGCCGGGATCGCCGGCTCGGTGGTCGACGGACTCCGCAGCGTGAGAGGCGTCTACGACATACGGTCGGATCACGCCCCGGGGATCCCGGAAGTTCAGCTGGAGTTGCGGCCCGAGGCGCGGACCCTCGGTCTCACCGTGCAGGAGTTGGCGGGACAGGCGAGGGCCGCGTTCTTCGGCGCGGAAGCCGTCCGGGTGCAGCGCGGCCGGGAAGAGGTACGAGTCTATGTTCGGCTGCCCGCGGAAGAACGAAACTCGATTACCGATATCGAAGGCTACCTGCTCCGTACGCCGGGCGGGGACGAGGTGCCGATGGTCAGTGTGGCGTCGCTGGTCCCGGGCGTTTCGCCATCGGCCCTCCGGCGCAGGGACGGCCAGCGCGTCGTCACCGTCACCGCCGATGTGGACGCCTCGGTGATCTCAGGCGACGAAGCCAACGAGATCCTGGCCGGTTCGATCCTCGCGGACCTGGCCGCGGCGTACCCGGGCCTCACATACACGTTCGGGGGCGAGCAGCAGCAGCAGCTGGAGTCGATCGACGCGCTGTACCGCGGCTTCGCGGTCGCTCTGATCCTGATTTTCGCGCTCCTCGCCATCCCCCTCCGTTCATATACCAAGCCGTTCATCATCATGGCCGTCATCCCCTTCGGGTTCATCGGCGTGATCCTGGGCCACTGGATCCTGGGAGTAGCTCTGAGCGCCGTCTCCTTCATGGGGATCTTCGGTCTGAGCGGCGTGGTGGTGAACGATTCCCTGGTCATGATCGACTTCATCGATCAGAAACTCCGGGAGGGCGTCCCGCCGCGAACCGCGATCATGGAGGGGGCAAAAGGGCGTTTTCGTCCGATCATGCTCACTTCCCTGACCACGTTCCTCGGCTTCACCCCCCTGATCCTGGAGCGCGCCATCCAGGCCCAATTCCTGATTCCGTTTGCCGCGTCACTCGGTTGCGGCATTCTCTTCATCACGGCCATACTCATGATGGTAGTTCCGGCGCTATGCACGTTGCATCTGCGCTTGATGCCGTCGCGGCGTCCTTCGATTCCGAACGCCGCGTAGTGCACGTCGACCGCGGCAAGGCGAGAACCGACGAATGACGGTGGAGAGTCTGAAGGTCGAATCCCTGAGCCTCGTCGACGAACTCATCCTGATGCTTCTCGACGAGAAGGGAGGCTACTTCCATCAGGTCCCCGGCTGGCAACTGAACTGCGCCGTGGTCGGCGGGGTGCTGGCGGAACTCTCCTTCCGGTCGCGGCTCGACTCGGACCTGACATCCCTGTACGTGGTGGACCGGGACGAAACGGGCGATCCCGTCCTGGATCCCATTCTGAAGGAGATCGCGGACGAACCGGTCCAACGCACGGCCCGGTACTGGGTCGAACGGCTCGCCCCCCGCGCGGAGTCGGTCGTCGACCTGACCTTGGATCGCCTGGTTCAACGGGGGATCCTCCAACACCACGACGGGGAATTCTGGACGCTGGCTCCCCCCGTCATGCATCGGCAGCAGTACGGGATGTTCGAGGAAGACGCGACCGACCAGTTCATCAAGGCGCGCATCGGCAACGTCATCTTCGCCGACGAGGTTCCCGAACCGAGAGACGTCGTCATCGTCTGCCTCGTCAACACCTGCGACGTCTTTCGCCTGATCTTCGAACTCGATGAAGCGGCGGAAGAGCGCATCAAGTGGATATGCCAGCTGGACCTGATCGGCCGGTCCATCGCCGCTGCGGTCTCCGAGAACCTCGTCGGCCCGATTCGCAGACATGCTCCTCTCGCCAAGAAGATTCCGACGGTTTCGCTGACTAGGCTGCTGCGCAACCCGCATGTCCGAGACGGCAACCTGAACGCGCTCTTCGGAAGCCTCGCGGAGGAGTACGGTCCGGTGTTCCAGATCCGGCCTCCCTTCTCGGAGCGCATGATCTTCCTGGCCGGACTCGAGACGAATGAATGGATGCAGAAGCGCGGGCGCATGTACCTGAGAACCAGGGACTACTTCGCCGACTTCGAGAAGGTCTACGGCGCGGCCGGCGTTCTGCCCGCCCTTGACGGGACCGACCACTTCCGGCTTCGCAAGTTCCTGTCGCCGGCCTATTCCCGCACGAGGCTGGCGGGGCAGCTGGACGAGCTCTACAGCAGGGGGCGAGCGTACATGTCGACGCTGGCGGTCGGGGATTCGTACCGCGCCACGTCCATGAGCCGGGCAATGGTGAACGCCCAGCTATCGCCGCTGTTCATCGGCGTCGACACGCAGGATCTCATGGGCGACCTGATGGTCTATAAGGAGCGGGCCCTCAGCGTGCATATTGCCAGGGTCCTGCCCGAGTTCACGCTGCATACCCCGGGTATGAGACGTCGGGCGGCCGTCCTGGAGACGCTGATGAAGCGGATCTTGAGCGTCCATACTCCGGCCCAACGCGTGGACAGCCAACGGAACCTGGTGGACGACTACCTCAGCCTGCATGCCAGCGACCCGCAGTTTCTCCCGGAGTCCAACCTGCTCTTCGCTTTTTCCGCGGCCCTGATTGCCAGCGTGTACCTCGGTGACACGTTCAGCCTCGTCGTCTACGCCATGGCGTCGCAGCCCGCGCTCTACGAGAGGATCCGCGCCGAAGCGGACGCGCTGTTTGCCAGCGGTGACCCCGAAAAAGAGGACTTCACCCCGGCCAACATCGACGTGACGCATCGCTTCCTCATGGAGTGCATGCGCATGTACCCGATCGTGCCCATGTCTGTTCGGAACGTGATGAATACCTGCACGGTCGAGAACTACGAGTTACCCCTGGGGGAACGGATCCACATCGCCATGACCGCCACGCACTACATGAGCGACGTCTTTCCCGAACCCCACAAGTTTGACATCGACCGCTTCCTGCCGTCGCGCCGTGAGCATCATAGCCTCGGGTTCGCCCCGTACGGGCTGGGTACGCACAAGTGTCTCGGCACCCGCTGGATGGAGATGCACCTGGCGGCCAACCTGTTGATGCTGGCGCACTACTTCACGATCGAGGTGTCGCCGGCGAAATACGCCCGGAAGCTCCGCTTCAATCCGGTTCCGTCGCTGAAGCCGAGCAAGAAGGTCAGGTTCCGCATTACCGAGCAGAGGCGGGAGCTGCCCGCCTGAGCCCCCCCGATTTGCGACTGGGCAAACTGTCGAAAGCGCTGCGGGATGCGCACCCGGGATCGGGCGTCGCGCGTCGAGTCCGGCACTTTGACGGCTGGCTTGAGCGGGCGGCATCGGAGGCTGCCGGCGCCGGCACCTACGACCACGCGGAAACGGTCAGGGACTACTACGAGCTGTGCAACGGTTTCATGGTGTACGGCTGGGGCGAATCCCTGCATTTTGCGCCCCTCACGCCCGACGAAAGCCTGGAGGAGTCCAAGGTCCGGCACCAGCGGGCGATGATCTCCAGGTTGAAGCTGGAACAGGGCATGAAGGTGGTCGACGTCGGTTGTGGAATCGGCGGCCCCATGCGCCGAGTCGCCCGTGAGGCGGGCGTCAGGGTCGTGGGAATCAACATCAATGACATCCAGCTCGCGGAGGCGAAGAAGTTGAACGCCGAGGCGGGGCTGGAGCACATGACCGATTTCAGGAAGTGCAGCTTCGAGGATATGAGCGCCATCGAGGCCGACACCTTCGATGGGGGTTACGCGATAGAGTCGACGTGCCATGCGCAGGACAAGCGACGCGCGTTCGCGGAGATATTCCGCATACTGAAGCCGGGCGCCCTGTTCTGGGGTCAGGAAATGTGCCTGACGGACCGGTTCGATCCCGGGAATGCCCGGCACCGGACCATCAAGCGGGAGCTCATGCGCGGTATTGCGCTGCACGACATCGCCACGTTCGGGGAAGTGAACCGCGCTCTCGAAGGGGCGGGATTCCAGGTCATCGAGGGGAGTGATTGGGAGGTCCGGGAAGGACCCGCCACCCCGTGGTATCAACCCATGGAGAGTCGGCACGGGACGTTGGGGACTGCGGTGCGCAGGCTTCCCCGGGGCCGCAAGGCGTTCATCGCGGGGTCGAAGTTGGCCGAGGTACTGCGGTTCTTTCCGAGGGGCTCGGCGGAGGTGGTTCGGCTCCTTGATCGAACCGCGGAGGCTTACGTCGAGGGCGGCAGGACGGGCATCTTCACGCCCCTGTACTGTTTCCTGGCCCGCAAGCTCTAGCAGCCAGGGGCTGCTAGTCGGCGTTGCGGTCCGGGCTTCGCGGCGCCGGCGCCGGGTCCGGATAGAACTGTCGGCAGTGTCGGCGGTACTTCCCGATGGGGCCGTCCGTCCGGCAAAGCCGGGGGGGAGACCGGTAGCGCTTCCTGTCCCATATCACGATGTCCTGCAGTACGAACCGCCTCTCCTCGCGGAGGATGAAGAAATTCAGCAGCCGGTGGCGCAGCGGCACGGGTAGAAAGCCCAGACCCGATATGAACCGCCCCGGTTTCCGGATCTCCCGCACCTGGTTGACCATCGTCAACTCCACGAATTCGCCGTCGACGGGCGTTGTGAGCACCCACATGCGCGACCTCACGCCGACCGACTTCTCGTGAATCTCGACGAAGGAGTAGCCGAGTCCGTGGACGTGCGTGACGACCGAGACTTCGGAATGAATGTCCACCAGACCAAGGATCCGGCGAACCGCCTTGAAGTCGAAACAGCTCCTCAGGTAGGCGCCGTCGGTCGAAAAGTCGGTCGGCTCCACATCGTGGTAGCCATGCGTGTACTCCAGGTGTTCCACGTCGACCGAGTTCTCCGTCGTCTCCTGGGGATGCCCTCGGAACCGCAGGATCGTGGAGCGCAAACCGGTCCACTCCGCGCCGGCGGGTGGCTCATCCGGCAGGTGCCATTGAGGGCCTCGGCCACCGCTCCCCCACCAGGCGAAGATCATGCCGAGGATCTCCCGGGTCTCGTAGAGCTTCAGCTTCGCGGCCTTCGGAGGCGGAGCATTGGGCGTGGCCACGCACTGGCCGGTCGTGTCGAACTCGAACCCGTGAAACGGACAGACGAGGCAGCCGTCGCGCACCAGACCGCCCGTGGTCGGTCCCATATGCGAGCCCAGGTGCGGACAGAAGGCGTCCGCCACGCAGATGCGGCCCTCGTCGTCGGCCCAGGCGACGATCTCCTCGCCCATCCACGTCTTCTCGATGAGCTTCGCGCGCTCGATGGACGTGCGGCGTCCGATGAAATACCAGCCTTCGGGAAACGGCGGCAGCGCATCGCTGTACGTAGCCATGCGGGCGAACTTGGTTTCGGTCCCGCTGGCGCGTCAACTAGTGTACACTCGTGCGGTGGCGGCCGGCCGGAAACGGATCTTGAGAAAGCGAGGACTACGGTGATGACTCTGGACTCTGCGCCGCGCGTCTCGGTTCTCATGCTCTTCGCCGCGATGGCCGCCGGCCTGCCGGCGAACGGCTCCGGCCAGACCGCCGCCGAGGTTCCGCGCTTCGAGATCGCGTCGTCGCCGATCGAACTCACGGGACCCGTCCGTCCCGGCGAGTACCTGGGCGTGACCGGACCCCGGTCCGCGTGGCTCGGCCTCGAGACCGGGGAGGCGGAGCTGTGGGTCCACCCCCTCAAGGTCGGAAACCGGTTTCGGCTCGGCTTCTCGACCCCGGCCTACGGCGCGCCGATTCCCGGTAGCGCCGTCGCGCGCACGGTGCATGTCCGGCCCGAACTGACGACGATCGCCTACAGCCACGCGGCCTTTCAGGTGCGCCAGCACATCCTTGCGCCCGCCGAACTCCCCGGCCTCCTGGTTCTGCTCGAGGTGGACAGCCCCGAACCACTCGAGATCATCGCCGAGTTCGAGCCGGTGCTGAACTACATGTGGCCGGGTTCGCTGGGGGGGCAGTACGCCTACTGGGACGGCGGCCGGCGCGCCTTCGTGCTGTCCGAGAGCCTGCAGGAGACGAACGCCGTCGTCGGGTCGCCGTGGGCCGTCAACTCGGTCGAACACCCGGCGCATCAACTGGGCGAAGCGCCGCGCACCATGGTGATCCCGGTCGAGCCGGAACGCGCCCGACGGGAGTTCATCCCCATCGCCGTAGCGGGCGGCACCATGCCCCGCGAGGAGGTCTTCGCCAGCTACGATCGGCTGATCGCCGAGGCCCACTCGCTGTACGGCGCGAAACGGGCATGGGCCGACTCGGTGCTCGCCTCCACCGTCTCCATCGAGTCGCCGGATCCACAGCTCGACCTCGCCCTCGAGTGGGCGAAGATCAACCTGGAGGAGCAGCGCGTCTGCAATCCCGACCTCGGCTGCGGGTTCGTCGCGGGCTGGGGCCTGTCGCGCAACGGAACCCGTCCCGGATTCGGATGGTTCTTCGGCGGCGACGCGGCGCAGACGACCTTCGCCATGGATGTGCTCGGGCAGTGGGGGGTGGTGGCGGAGGAACTCGCCTTTCTCGCGAGATACCAGCGTGAAGACGGGAAGATCACGCACGAAATCTCTCAGGCGGCCGCGCGCATCCCGTGGTTCGAGGTGTATCCGTACGCCTACTACCACGCGGACACCACGCCCTACTGGATGGTCGCGCTGTACGAATACTGGCGGGCGAGCGGGGACGACGAACTGCTGCGGGAGCTGTGGCCGGCCTACCGGCGCGCGTGGGAATGGTGCCTCGGCGCCGAGACCGACGGCGACGGAATCATCGAAAACACGGTGGGCGGGCTCGCAGCGGTCGAGGTCGGGGGCCTCGGGGCGGCGCTCCACCAGGACGTCTACCTGGCAGGGGTTTGGACCGCGGCCCTCGAGGGGACCGCGGCGCTGGCGGAGCGCATGGGCGAACCCGGGATGGCGAATCGGGCTCGGGAGATGGCTCCCCGCGCGCGGAAGACGCTGAACGACGCGTACTGGCTCGAGGAGGCGGGGCACCATGCCTTCGGGATCCTCGCCGATGGCGGCACCAACGACAATCTGACCGTGTGGCCCGCGACGGCGGCCGCGTTCGGCCTGTTCGACGAGGCGCGCGGGCGATCGACCCTCGCCCGGCTCGCGAGCGACCGGATCTCGTCGGACTGGGGCGCCCACATGCTCTCGACGGAGAGCGAACTGTATCACCCGCTCCAGTACAACATGGGTTCGGTGTGGCCCTTCGTGACGGCGTACGTGTCGTGGGCCCAGTACCGGTACCGGCGTCCATGGGCGGGCTTCCACCTCGTGGACGCGGTGAAGCAGATGACCTTCGACTGGAGCCTAGGACGCCATCCGGAGTTGCTGTCCGGAACGTTCTACCAGCCCCTCGACCAGACCGTCCCGCACCAGTTCTTCGCGACTTCGGCCCTGGTGACACCGTTACTGCGCGGCGTCATCGGCTGGGAGCCCGATGCGCCGCTGGACCGCGTGCGCCTCGCCCCGCAACTCCCGCCGGATTGGCCGGCCGTGACGGTGAGACGGCTCCGAGCCGGGGAAACGGCGACGGACGTGGAGATCCGACAACGGTGGACGGCCGAAGGCGGGGAGCGACGGACGACGCTCACGACCACGGGGCCTGCGCTGACATTCGCCTTCGTACCCGACGTGCCGGCGGGCGCGCGGGACGTGTCCATCGGCGTGAACGGGGCAGTCACCGAACTCACCGAGGATGGAACGGTGGAGGTGACGCTGGGCGAGACCGTCGCCGCCGGCGACCGCGCGGAAATCGTCGTGACGTGGGGCGGCGGGCTCGCGATCGCGCCGCCCCGGATCGACTTGGAGCCCGGTCAAGTGAGCAGCGGCCTGCGCATCCTCGACTTCAACGCAGATCCGGATGGCTGGCTTCTCGAAGTGGAGGGACTGGCGGGTCGGAGCTACGACCTCGGACTCTTCGGCGCCACGGTCGAAGCTGACGTCGTGCAAGGGGCCGCAACGACCGCTCTGGCCAACCCCGCGACCGTACGTATTGCGTTTCCTCCGGACACTGCGGAACGCACGACAGCTGTGGTTCGTTTCACGACCCCGTAGGCGAGAGTCTGCTGCCTGCCGCTCCGCAACCCTTGAATATCGTCAGATTATCGTTGATTTACGGTTGCCTGTCGCCCTAAAGTCGCATACCATCAGCTATCGTATGAGTGTGAGTGGGGATTGGGCGGTGTCCACGTGATCGCAAGGCTCGTGGCGACCTCCTCGGCTCGGCATAGCGCCGTCCAGTCCCCCTCCGCGACCGCATTCCGGACTCCAGTCGATTCGGGCGTCCGGGAATCGACGGTCCGGCGGCTCCCGGTCGGCGTCAGTCGGCCAGTACTTCCGTCAGCGTATCCGCCACCTCGTCGATCTGCGCTTCGGTGATCACGAGCGGCGGCAGCAGCCGGATGACCGTGGTGCCGGCCGGGAGGGCGAGGACGCCCCGCTCCGCGAGAGCTCCCAGGTAGGGTCGGCAGCGCTCGCGGAGTTCGACGCCGATCATGAGGCCGACCTGCCGCACGGCGCGGACGCGAGCCGACTGGCGTCGGGCGAAACGCTCGCTGAAGCGGGCGCCAAGCGCCTCCGCCCGATCGTCGAGCCGCTCATCCCGCATGAAGCGGATCGCGGCCAGGGCGGCGGCGCTGGCGAGCGGGTTGCCGCCGAAGGTCGTGCCGTGCCGCCCGGGCGGCGGCTGCAGCCGTTCATGCGCCAGGACCGCTCCCAGCGGCACGCCGCCCGCGATCGCCTTCGCGAGGCAGAGCACGTCCGGCGCGACGCCGTAGCGGTCGCAGGCGAACATGCGGCCGGTGCGGCAGAAGCCCGTCTGGATCTCGTCGAACACGAGGACCGCACCGGCCTCGTCGCAGATGCGGCGCGCCGCCGACAGATAGTCCCGGCTGGCCGGCCGCACCCCGCCTTCTCCCTGTACCGGTTCGATGATCACCGCCGCCGTGTCCGCGCCCACGGCCGCGCGCAGCTTCTCCACGTGGTTGAACGGCACGAACGAGAACCCCGGCACGAGCGGCTCGAACGGCTCCCGGTACTCCTTCTTGTGCGTTGCGCTCAGCGCTCCCAGCGTGCGCCCATGGAAGCCGCGCATTGCGGACACGACCCCCGCCCGTCCCGTCGCGAGGCGCGCGAACTTGATCGCCGCCTCCACCGCCTCCGCCCCGGAATTGCAGAGGAAGGCGCGCGTGAGCCCCGCCGGCGCGATCGACACGAGTTCGGCCAGCAACCGCGCCCGGACATCGTTGTAGAAGATCCCGGGACAGGACACGAGCACCCGAGCCTGCTCCGCCAACGCTTCGGCGACGGCCGGGTTGGCGTGGCCGATGCTCGCCACGCCGATGCCGCCCACGCAATCGATGTAGCGGCGACCCTCGTCGTCCCACACGCACGCGCCCTCGCCCCGCACGATGGTGAGGTCCCGCTTGGGGAAGACCTCGAGGGCGTACGCCCGTTCCAGTTCGCGCGCGTTCATCCAATCATCCGATCACCGTGCCCCGCCCCGCCAGCGCCTCCCCGACCGGCCGTTCAATGCGCCCATCCGCGATCACGACGCGCGTCGTGCCGGATTCCACGAGTCGCCGCAGGGCGAGCAGCTTCCGCTTCATGCGCCCGGAAACATCGTCCTCCCGACGTGCAAGCTCCCCACGCGAGAGCCGTGCGACGACGGACGCCGGATCGTCCGGATCTTCGAGGAAACCGGGCGCCTCGATCAACTGGATCACGCAATCCGCGCCCAGTTCGGCGCTGAGCAGGGTCACGACGTCATCGTTCTCCGAGTTGATCGCCACGTTGTGTTCGTCGATGAGGGGCACGGTCACGACCGGAGTGAAGCCGCCGTCGAGGAGCAACCCCATCAGCTTGCGGTTCACCTCCGCCGGCTTCCCGGACAGGTCCCGCCTGATCAGCGTCTTGCCGCCCTCTCTCACCCGGATACCCCTGTTGCGGCGGCCGCGCACGAGCGCGCCGTCGAGCCCCGTGAGCCCGACCGCGTTTACGCCGTGGCCCTGCAGCAGTTCCACGATGCGCTTGTTCCGCACGCCGGCGTAGGCCATGAGCATCACGTCGATCAGGTCGTGGTCGGACTGCACGCTCTCGTGCCCGGACACCGATGTGAGGACGCGTTTTCCGACCCCGAGCCGCCGGGCCAGCGAATCGCGCAGCGCGTTCGCGCCGTGCACGATGACGAACGGACCGGACAGGCCCGCCAGGTCGCGGGCAATCCCGTCCAGGTTGATCGATTCGCCGCCGCCGATCTTGACGATGAGCAGCCCGCCGGACTCGCCCGGCCTCGGTTCGGGTGTCGGTCCCGGCATCGGTCAGAACGTCCCGATGGCGCCGTTCGCGACCGGCGTCCACGCCCACCGCCCGTCCGACGGCGGACAGGAAGCCGGATAGGGCGCCGAGCACAGGATCCGCACGCCGTTCCGCCGGGCGGCATGCATCCGGAAGTAGGCCGGGTCCTCGTTGAACCGGGTCGCGAAGTGGACCCGGCGCGACGCGTCGGCGATGATCAGATTCATTGCCCGCACGTAACGCGTGCGCTTCTCGATCGCGTCGAGTCCCCGCTCCAGCGCGAGACCCATGTCTACGTTGCCGTCCCCGCCGGCGAAGCGCTTGACGAAGTTGAACACCTTCTCCGCGCCGATCCGCCCCCGTTCCTTTATCCGCACTCCGTGCAGCTCCCCGTTGAAGATGAATGCGCGTTCCCCGTCGAAGAACGGCATGTTGTTCTCGACCCGTATCCCTTCCCCGCGATACGCGCTCCTCGCGTGCGCGAGCAGAAGCGTCGTGCGTCCGGGCGGCGCCGCGGCGTCCTCCCACACCGGCGAGACGTTGCGGTAGACGCGCCACCCGTCGGACCCGTCGGCATCGATCCAGGCACACCCCCACCCGTCACCCTGATACTCGGGACTCTCTCGGGCGAGCTGCGCGAAGGCGGCGAGGTGCGGCTCCATGTCGAAGGGCTCGTCGCTGCGGACGCAGAGGATGCGGCACACGAGGATTCAGCTCCGCGTGTCGCGGTCAGGCCGGATGCAGCCCGGGGAACTCGAGCCCCCGCGCCTCCGGCAACCCGTGCATCACGTTGAACGCCTGCACCGCCTGTCCCGCCGCTCCCTTCATGAGATTGTCGATCGCGCTCAGGACCACGACCCGGCTCGAGAGCGGATCGCGCTCGAACCCCACGTCACAGTAGTTCGCGCCCGCCAGGAGGTTGGGGTCGGGATAACGGTGGATGCCGCTTCGCTCCTTGACGATGCGCACGAACGGTTCGTCGGCGTATGCGCTCCGATAGATCTTCCACAGCGCCTTCTCATCGAGATCCCGGTTCAGGAATACGTGACAGGTGGCGAGGACGCCGCGCACCATTTCGACCGCCGTCGCGGAGAAATGCACCTCGCCGCCGAGCACCGCGGCGATCTCGGCCGCGTGGCGGTGGCCCGTCGGCCGATACGACCGCATGGCGCCGCTGCGCTCCGGGTGGTGGCTGCCCTCGCTGGCGCGGTTCCCGGCCTCGCTCGATCCCACCTTCACCTCGATCACGACCGAGTCCGCGACCCCCTCCCGGTACAGCGGCAGAAGCCCGAGGATGGAAGCCGTCGCGTTACAGCCCGCGCACGCGACGAGATCCGCGACCGCCAGCGCCTCGCGGTTCACCTCCGCGATCCCGTACACGAACGATCCCAGGAGTTCCGGCCGAGGGTGCGGCCGGCCGTAGAAGCGCTCATAGTCGGCCCCGTCGTCGAGCCGGAAGTCCGCGCCCAGGTCGACGATCCGCCCCGCCAGAGACCGGAACTCGTCGATACGGCGGGACGACTCCCCGTGCGGGAGACAGAGGAAGAGCACGTCGCACTCCGACAGCTCTTCGAGCGTGCTGAAGCGCAGTCGCGTGACGCCCCGCAGGTTGGGATGGACCCGGGGCGCGAACCGCCCCGCGAAGCGCTCCGATGTGATCTGCCGCACATCGACGTCCGGATGGCCGAGCAGCAGCCTCAACAGTTCCCCGCCGGCGTAGCCGGATCCGCCCGCGATCGACGCGCGGATCATCGGTCCGCCGCCCGGTCCGGCGAGGCGACGTAGGACACGATCCTCTCCGGAATGTTCACGCCCGTCGCCTCGATGCTGTTCCGGAACTCCATCGTGTAGTTCACCTCGTTGACCAGCAGTTCGCCGCCGCTCTCGAGCAGATCCACCGCGACCACGCCCCCGCCCATGGCGGCCGCCGCCCGCAGGGACAGCTCCGCGATCTCGCTCGTCACCGGACAGTTCGAGGCCGTTCCGCCGCGGGCCGTATTCGTGATCCAGTGCTCGGATGACCGGTAGATGGCCGCCACGCAGTCGTCGCCCACGACGAACGCGCGGATGTCGCGGCCGCCCTTCTCGACATACTTCTGTACGAAGAAGATCGAGTGATGATAGCTGCCCAGGATCGCCTTGTGTTCGAGGACCGTCTCCGCCGCGTGCCGGTCGTTGATCCTCGACAGCAGGCGGCCCCAGGAGCCGACTGCGGGCTTGAGGACCACGGGATAGCCGAGTTCCTCGATGGCCTCGAGCGCGGATTCCTCGGTGAACGCGACCCTGGCTTCGGGCTGCGGCACACCGCATTCCTGGAGCGACGCCGCGGTGAGGATCTTGTCCCCGCAGCGGCGCGACACCTCGTAGCGGTTCACGCAATCGAGACCGGCCCCCTCGAAGAGCCGCAACGCGTGCATGGCCCGCGAGTGGTTGATGCAGCGCTCCAGAACGACATCGACGTCCGGGACGTTCCGGAAATCGAACGTGAGCTTGCGGTCGTCCAGAAACACCAGTTCGACGTCGCCGCGCCCGCGCAACTCCGCGATCAGCAGCTTCTCGTCCTTGCGGATGAGGGAATGAAGAAAGCCGACTCTCATTCGCCCCAGTCCTCCTCCGCGTCCGGCGCCTCTCCAAGGGTGATGGGGTCGAGCGCGAGGATCTCGAGCTCGACGCCGCACTCCTCACATTCGAGCAACTCACCTTCGACGGGGTCGTCGGAAATCGTCGGTTCCGCGCCGCATACAGGACATTCCGGCATGCCGTTCATCCTCCATTTGGGTTCTTTGCAAGAGTTCCATACACAGGTTATTCGAGCAGAAAGAGACTTGGTACCGTCAGTCTGCCGCCGGGTTCCGGAAAGGAAGCCGCAGCGCCAGGAAGAGCCCGATGGCCACCGGTTCGAGGAGCGGAATGTACCACGGCCAGTTCGGGAAAACGTCCAGTATCGATGCCGTCGGCGGCTTGTCGATAAGATACAGGTAGTTGGACCCGAGTACGCGGTTGATGGGATACACCGCGATGGCGTACACGTTCAGCAGGCCGAACGCCAGCCAGGGATCCCGCGCCTTCGGCCGGTAGTCCTCCACCGTCACCGCCCACACGCCCGCGATGACGGCGATTCCGTGCGACGCCATCGTCTCGTAGAAGGCGAAATGGAGAACGCCGTGGGACGCATCGGGCGTCAGCACGGCCTGAACGGCCCCCGCGACGCCGAAGAAGTACATGAGCCGAAGGGTCCAGAGGTGCCGCGTCCACAGCCCGTACACCGTCATCCAGGCCATCGCCGCGCACAGGTGCAGCGGGAGGTCGTTCTGCAGGGTCCATATCCCGACCGAAGCTTTCCACATGTGCCTGAGGCCGAGGAGAAGGAGGATCGCGGCGCCCATGGCGAAGCGGAGGCGGCGGCGCCGATCCTCGTCGCCAGCCATGCCTGCCCGGATCAGACAGACTCCGATCGCGACCAACACGCCCATCGTCACGAGATGGACCGGGCCGAAGAGATCCAGCGGTACCGACTCCGTCCCGAAGAACCCGCTCATGTCAGGCTGTCACGCCGCGTGGGCCGACCGGACGCGCCACGGGTTCACGCATCCGCGTCCGCGAGCGAGGAGGTGGGGATCTCGGGCCCCTCCACCCGCCGTCCATCCCGCAGCGTCACGTACGCCTCCATGGCGTAGTAGGCCGGAAGTCCCAGGGCGGCCAGCCGGTCGGCGGTATCCCGGTTTCGCTCGACGACGCGCTGCCAGAATTCGCGCGGGTCCGGTCCGGGGAAGGGGGCCGAGTCCTTCTGCGACTCGTGCCGGAAGATCGCCTGGACCTTGCCGTGCAGTTCGCGTTCGGAGAGCGGTACGAGGACCGTCGCTTCGTCCAGATCCCACTCCTGCCACGCGCCGCGGTAGAGCCAGAGCCACGGCGGGTCGCCGCGGTAGCCGGCGAGCGCCGCATCCACCGTCTCGAGGCACATGCGGTGCGTGCCGTGCGGATCGGACAGGTCCCCGGCGGCGAACACGATCGTCGGCCGCACTTCCTCCAGCACCCGCGCGACGATCTCCACGTCCTCCGACGTGATCGGGTTCTTCTTCACCGCTCCCGTCTGATAGAACGGCTGGTTCAGAAAGCGGGCGCGGTCGGCGGAGAGCCCCAGCGATTCGATCGCGGCCGTGGCCTCCGTCTCGCGGATGATCCGCTTGAGTTGTTGAACCACGCCGGGATCGACGTCCCCCGGCTCCTTGCGGGCGAGCCGATGCTCGAGAGACCGCAGCACCCCCTTGAGGTTCGCGGCGTCGCCGAGCTCGATGATGCCGGCCGCGCGCCGCAGGAAGTCCAGGTAGCGGCGCACCTCGTGGTCGAAGACGGCGATGTTCCCGGAAGTCTGATACGCCACCGTGACGCGGTTGCCGTTCTCGACCAGCTTGCGCAGCAGTCCGCCCATCGAAATCACATCATCGTCCGGGTGAGGCGAGAAGACGACGATGTCCTGGTCGCGCGGCAGCCTGCTCTTCCCCCGGATCTTGGAGATGAGCGCGTTGAAGACCTGTCCGTTGATCGGCCCGGCCGAACCGTGCCGGGACGTGAGCGGAGCGAGGTGATTCGCGCGATAATCGTCGGTCGCGAGGTGCAGGATCGACTTGTCGATGCGTTCGCTCAGCCAGATGACAGCCGCGGTCTCGCGCTCGGCCGTCCACTCCACATCGCCCACGAGCCACGGCGTGCGGACGCGGGTGAGATCGGACGCGGCGGCCGGATCGAGATAGACCGTCGCGGCGGCGTGTTGCTGCAGAAAGGTCGCGGCGACATCCGCGTGGACCTCACCTTCGACGGCTCGACGCACGATCCCGGCCTTGTGTTCGCCCGTCGCGAGCAGCACGACTTCCCGCGCTTCGAGAATCGTGGCCACGCCCATGGTGATCGCCTGCGGCGGCACGTTCTCCTCGCCGAAGAAATCGGACGCGGCATCGCTCCGGGTGACGGTGTCCAGATAGAGCCGCCGGGTGCGCGAGTCGCGCTCGGACCCCGGCTCGTTGAAACCGATGTGACCGCTGCGCCCGATCCCGAGAATCTGGAAGTCGATCCCGCCCGCCTGCCGGATGCGGCGCTCGAACTCGACGCAGTGTGCCTCGACGTCCGCTTCCCGCACATCACCTCGAGGGATGTGGCGGTGTTCCGCCGGGATGTTCACATGGTCGAACAGGTGCTCCCGCATGTAGCGGTGATAGCTGTGCAGGCTGCCGGGCCGCATCGGGAAGTACTCATCGAGGTTGAAGGCGACCGCGTTGGAGAAGTCGAGTCCTTCGTCCCGGTGCAGGCGGATGAGTTCCCGATAGACGCCGACGGGCGTGGCGCCGGTTGCGAGGCCGAGGACGGCGGAGCGCCCGTTCTCCGCCCTCTCTCGCAGGAGCGTCGCGATCCGGCCCGCGACTTCGGCGGCGATGCTGTCGTGGTCCGGCATGATCCGGACGGGCACACGTTCCCTCCGCGCGTGCCCCGCAGCGCTCATCCGGTCATCCGCCCGTCGCGGGACACGGCACTAGGGGACCTTCTGCTCCGGGAGCAGCACGAACCGGGCGTACTGGTCGGTGCGGAGGTAACGGACGGCGGCCTCCCGCACCTGCTCCGCGGTCCAGCTTTCGATCCCCTCGAAGCTCGGGATCTCGTTCAGATCCCAGCCTCCGCGCTCGAAACTCGCCAACTGGTTCAGCCAGTACCGGTTCTCGCGCAGGCTCGTCTCCAGCCCCCGCCGCTGTGTCTCGCGGACCTTGCCCACGGTCTCCGCGTCCGGCCCCTCGGTCCTGAGCCGCTCGATCTCCTCGAAGACCACGGAGGAGAGTTCCTCGGCGCGCTCGGGCGCGGACCCGAACCCGATGGTCACGCTGTATTCCTCGTCGGGCCGGTACGTAAGCCGTCCGTTCACGCCCACGCTGTACGTTCCGCCCAGGTCTTCGCGCAGCAACTCACGCAGCCGGATCTGCAGAACCTCCGCCATGGCGTAGATGGCACCCGCCTCTTCGCGCGAGTACTCGGCGTCTCCGGCGAAGATGATCTGCGTGCGGCTCTGCGGCTCCAGCCCCTTGTACACAACAGTCTCGATCACGCCCGCGGGAGGGTCGATGTCGTGATCCACCCAGTTCTCCACCCGCCCCAGATTGGGGAGCGCACCGAGATACCGCTCTACGAGGGGACGCATCATCGCGAGATCGAAGGCGCCCGTGAAGTAGAAGGTGAAGTCGCTGGCGTCCGCGAAGCGCTCCCGGAAGATCTCGTAGCCCGCGTCGAGGTCGGCCTGCAGGAGGTCATCCATGAGCTGGCTCACCCGCTGGACCCGCGGATGTCCCTGGGACATGATGGCCGAAACGGTGTCGGAAAACACGACGTTGGGATTGGCCCCGACGTTCGCGAGCACTGCCGTCTGCTGTGCCTTGAGCGCCTCGAACATCGTCTCATCCCTGCGGGGCGCCGAGAAGTACAGGTAGATGAGCTGAAACGCCGTCTCGACATCCTGCGGGGACGACGACCCTCCGATCCCTTCCGAAAGCGACCCCAGCAACGGCGAGACACGAACGGCCTTGCCGGTGAGCTTCTTCCCAAGCTCGGTCTGATCGAACTCCCCGACTCCCGACTGGGCGATGACGTTGAGGGCGAACGACGTCTTCCGCATCAGATCGTCGGGAAGCAGCGACGTGCCGCCGGGGCTCGTCGCGGAGAAGAGAATCTCGTCGTCCTTGAAGTCGGTGGGCTTGAGGACGACGCGCACGCCGTTCTCCAGAGTCCAGATGGAGACGCCCACATCCTCGAGCGTCTCCTCCGAAACGACCGGCGCGCCCTCGGGGACGACGGGGAGGAGGGGAGCATCGGCCGCCACGTCCACGTACGCTTCGATCTCCGCGCCCGAAACCGACGCGAAGACGCCGACCAGGTCCGCCTCCGCAGGGGTCTCGAGACCGTCCTTCTCGGGCGCGTTGACCAGGATGATGCGCCCTTCCTCCGCCAGCCACGCCTGGGCGACGGCGTTGGTCTCGGCGAGCGTGATCCCGGGCAGCAGGGCGTCCACGAGCGCCGTCTGCGTCTCGATGGACGGGTACGGACTATCCTGAAGAAACGCCTGCAGGTAGCGGTTCGCGAGCACGATCGACTCCTGGTTCTCTCGCTCCGCGAGTCGCCGCTCGTAGGCACGTCTCACGTCCGTCTTCTGCCGCTCCAGCTCCGTCCCGGTGAAGCCGTGCCGCACGACGCGCTCCGCCTCCATCAGCAGCGCCTCGAGCCCGCGTTCAATCCCGCCATCCCCGACCACCGCCGCGAGCTGGTAGGCGTCCACTCCCCGCGCGAACTGGCCCTGGCCCGAGAACCCCACCAGGAAGGGCGCGTCGGCCTGCAGCCGGAGTTCATCGAGGCGGGCGTTCAGCATGCCCGAGTAGAGGCCTTCGACGAGGCCGCGGCGAAAGTCGGCGACGGTGCCTCGCGGGGCCGGCGGCTGCTTGTACAGCACGCCGACCTGGCTCTGCATGGCTTCGGTGTCCGTCGCAATCGCGACGCGCGGCGGGTGGTCCACGGGGATGTCGGCGAACACCCGCGGACGGGGCTCCGCGGGTCCGGTCAGCCCGGCGAACTGCTCGCGGATCGTCGACTCGATCTCGCGGTCGTCGAAATCACCGACGGCGATGATCGCCATCAGGTCCGGCCGGTACCAGTCCTCATAAAAGTCGCGCAGCCGCTCGACGGGGGCCGTCTCGAGGATCTCCGTCTTCCCGATCGGGAGACGCTCAGCGTAGAGCGACCCCTCGAACATGACGGGGAACTGCCGGTCCTGCATCCGCGCCTGGGCGCCTCGCCGTCCGCGCCATTCCTCGATCACGACGCCGCGCTCCTTGTCGACCTCCTCCGGGTCGAAGCGCACGCCCTGGGCCCAGTCCCCGAGGATTCGGAACGCGGTGGCCAGCATCTCCGGGTCGTCCATCGGCACCTGGAGCATGTAGACTGTCTCGTCGAAGCTCGTGTAGGCGTTGATGTCGGGGCCGAACTGCATCCCGATCGACTCGAGATAGTCGACGAGCGCCTGCTTCTCGAAGTTCTCCGTCCCGTTGAACGCCATGTGCTCGACGAAATGTGCGAGCCCGAGCTGGTCCTCGTCCTCGAGGATGGAGCCCGCGTTCACGACGAGGCGCAGTTCCGCCCGGTTCTCCGGCTGATCGTTTTCATGCACGAAGTAGCGCAGACCGTTGTCCAGCGTCCCGGTGATGACGGCCGGATCCGGCGGAATCGGATCCGTCGGAGCCGGGGTCTGCGCCGCCGCTCCGGAAGCGGAGAGGGAGGAAAGGAGGATGACGGCGATCGAAACGAAAGCGAGGCCGGGCAAGCGGGACGTCTTCATCCATGACTCTCGGCAGAGGGAGTGGCCTTCGGTGTGGAAGCCCGGCAAGATAGCCGACCTTCGGGAAAGCGGCGAGCTACGCGGCGCGAGGGGGGGTGCGGGTCTGGCCGGATTCGAGCGCCGGATGCGACACTGGTGGGCGCTGGGTGATCTGGTCCGAAAGAACGGGAACAGGGAAGGGGAGGAACGAGTCGTGCTCAACCTCGGTTCGACATGAGATGGCGCAGCGTCTTCACGCTGGCGAAAGTCGTCGTCTGTATCCTCGCCACCGTCGCCGTCATTGCGGCGCTCGCCTGGTCGCAGGTGCAGCCCTCCACCTCCACCGTGGTTGACGAGATGGGTGGCTTCGGTACGGAATCTTCCGCGCCCTCGGGCGGAACCGCCTGGGCCCCGGAGGACTGGGCCGTCTTCGAGGAGAAGGTGCGGTTTGCCGCGGAGGGCGGGCTCGCGGAGATGGAGCTGGGAGAGTCCATCGTGCAGCTCGCCGAGACCTTCGTCGGGACGACGTACGAACCCGGCACCCTCGAAGTCCCCGGACCCGAGCGACTTGTGATCAACTTTCGCGAGCTCGATTGCGTGACGCTAGTCGAGACCGTTCTCGCCCTGACGCGGTTCGTTCGCGAGGAGGGTGTCGAGGGCCTTTCGGATCCCCCCGGCGCGCAGGCCCGCTACGAGGCCCACCTGACGGCGCTCCGATACCGTGGGGGCCGGCTCGACGGGTACCCGAGCCGCCTGCACTACTTCTCGGAATGGCTCGCGGACAACGAAGCCCGGGGGACCGTGCGCATCGCGACCGGTGAACTGAATCCCGCCATCGATCCGGAGCCCGTGAACTTCATGTCCCGGCACCCCGAAGCGTATCGGCAACTCTCCGAGCCCGGCGTGCTCCAGGCCATCGCGGCCACCGAGGCGCGGCTCGACGAGGGGCCCGGCCGGGAATACGTGCCGCAGGATAGGATCGCGCAGGTGGCGGACCGGATCCGCAACGGCGACGTGATCGCGGCCACTTCGACCGTCGAAGGGCTGGACGTCGCCCACACCGGATTCGCCGTGTGGCGCGACGGGGCGCTTCACCTCCTCCACGCCCCCCTCGTCGGCAGGTCCGTGGAGATTTCGGAGCGGCCGCTGCCGGAGCGGATCCTCTCCATCGACTCGCAGGACGGCATCATGGTCGCGCGCCCCGTCGAGCCGCCGCGCCCGTAGCCTGAGGGCCGGCTCCGCCTCGACGTCGGAGCCGGCCCGCGGGCGTTCGCTAGTTGATCGTGTAGGTCATGCCAACCTTGATCCGCCGTCCCTTGGGATCGTGCGTGAAGCCATCGTACGAGGTCTCCCAGTTGACGAGGGGAGGAGGCGTTCCCAGCAGGTTGAACCCCGTAACGAACCCGTCGATGCTGTCGTTGACCTTCAACATCAATGTCGCGTCCAGCGTGCCGAAGGAATCGATCACGCGATGGTTCTCGTCCGCGGAGTCCGGATCGTCGTAGGAGGAGATGTAGTAATAGGCTCCGATCGCCGAGAGACGCTCCGTGTGGAACCCCACGGAAGCTGTCCACTTCCACTGCGGAAGAGGCCACGCGATGGGGTTGTTCCGGTTGAGAAGCCCGGCCCCGCTGGTCGCGGCCTGCAGCTCCACGCCTCCTCGCGTGAGCGCCAGGATGTCGTACTTGTGGGTGTAGGTGCCGTCGATCCCGAATGACATCTCGGCACTCCCCACCGGCTGGCGCGTCGACACGCTCCAGTCGAGGCCGGAGGTCTTCATGCCCGGCCAGTTCACGAGGTCGATCCGAATACGTTCGATGAAAGCCGCGTCGCACGTTCCCGTCCCCCAGCCGTCCGGACACCTGATGAACTCCTTCACGGCCTCCCGGCTGGCGCCGCCTTCGTCGTAGAGCCTCGTGACGGCCGTATAGGGAACGACGTTGATGATGTCCTTGAAGTCGTACGTCCAGTAGTCGAACGTCGCCTGCGTACGACTCGGGAAATGGAAGAGGACGAGGCCCACGTTGCCCGTGGTGGCCCGTTCCGGCACCAGATCCTCGCTCCCGTACGTATCCACCGCCTTGTAGACATCCGTCTCCCACACATACTCGAGGGCCGTAATCTTGTCCGTGTTGACATCGTCGACGGACGGGACGCGGAACGTGGATTGCAGGGATGCCCGCGCCGAGAGCTGGTAGTCGTCGGAGTCCACCAACCGGACGGCCAGGGCCGCCTTCGGGTCGAAGCTGCTGGCAACATCGTGGAACTCATAGTTGGCGGCGAACTGAAGATCCACCCGGTCGCCCAGGTTTATCGGCAACTCACCGTAGAACCGATGGACCGTCTGTGAACTCGCGTACGGGAAGTACCCGGTCGTGAACGTAAACGGCCCCGCCTGGTCGAGGCAGCTCCGGTCGCCCGGCACCTGGCAGGGGGTGAGACGCTGGTTCCCCGGGTCGTTGGGTTGGCCCGACACATCGAACCAGCGGAACTGATACCCGACCGCGTAGCCGATCGCGTCGTTCAGCGAGTTGGTGAACGTAGCCTCGGCCGTGAGAAGCTCGGCGGTACTGAAGAGGTCGACCTCCTCGTTGATCCAGTCGATCATCGCGGGCGAGTTCGCGACCGAGGGGTCGTAACCCGGATTGTCCGCGTTGGTGTACGTCGTGCCCGGCTGCTGCGCGCGAAGGATCGCATTGCTGAACGGATTGTAGAACATGCAGTTGCCCTGGCCCGCCACGGCGCCGCCGGTGTCTCCGAGTCTCATCCCGGCTGCCGACGTGGGGTCGACGACTACGCCGACTCCGCAGTCCGGTCCCCCGAAGCCGCGAAAAGCCAGATATTTGCGGTAGGCGTACTCCGCAGGCTGGTTCACGTTGCCCGCCGCCCGAGAGTAGCCGATGGCCACGTCCACCTCGCCCGTCGCGCCAATGTGGTGATCCAGCGAAGCCGCGATCCTCTGCGTACGCGACTCCCGCCTCAGCGTTCGGCCGGGACCGCTGTTGCCCACCAGGCGTCCGAAGAAGAACCAGTCGTCCTCGAGGCACGCCGCCTGCGAGGCAAAACCGGCCGCGGCCGCATTCGAGCTGCAGAACGCCTGCCTGCCCGGATTCTCGGGCATGACCACCTGAAGCCCGTCGTATAGCGACGTCGGCGGGAAGGAGGGGGTCGTGTACCAGTCAGGGATGGCGGCCTCCGACCACAGCCCCTCGACGTGCACCATGGTGTTTTCGCCCAACTCGCTGTTCAACTCGCCGAACACCCGGGCGTGCCACTGGTTCTCGATCAGGTTGTCCCACGGCCCGTATCGGAACCGGCAGGTGACGCCGGCATTCGTTCCGCCCAGACCCTCGCAGCCCGGGTCCACGAACAGACGCGCATCGCCCTGGCTGTCCCCGTAGTGGGAGCGGATCAGCGCGCTGATGAATTCGCCGGGAGTCTCGGTCCCGGTGAGTGTCGGCCGCAGAAAGGCCCCGGGGTTCCCGTAGTAGGACCAGCCGCCGCCGCCCGGCCCGGGATACGGGCGCAGCACCCAGTCGCGCTCCTCGGCTTCCAGCTGCCGGCGCATGGCCCAATCGGCCGAAAGGACGGCAGTTGTTCCGTCGCCCAGACTCGTGCCCCAGATGGCGCCTATGTTCGTGTCGCCGGCACCGCTGAAGTAGTCATGCGAGGCGGACAACTCGAATCCCTGAAAGTCTCTTCGTGTCACAAAGTTGGCCACGCCGGCTACGGCGTCGGAGCCGTAAATGGCCGAGGCGCCCTCCTTCAGGACTTCGATACGGTCGAGCGCGATGGCGGGAAAGGCGTTGATGTCCACGAACCGGCCGCCGGGAAGTCTGGCCGGGGTGTACACCTGGCGGCGACCGTTCAACAGCGTCAACGTTCGCGAGGCGCCCAGGCCTCGCAGATTGACGTTGGTCGCGGTCTCCGGAACGAGCGTCCCGCTCTGGTTGTACCAGCCGTTGCGCTCGCCGATCGTGCCGTGGGCGGCACCCAGTTTCTTGAAGAAGTCCACTGCTTGCGGCGCGCCCTTCTCGCGCAGCGACTCTCGGTCGGTCACGTCGACCGCGTACGGCAGATTCTCCGGCGGCGCCGAGAAGTGCGACCCGGTCACCACGGCCGTCAGCTCCTCCAACGCGATGGTTCGCTGGGAGGCCATCTGCATGTCGACGTTCGTGCGCTCCCCGGCCTGAACGACCACGCCCGAACTCACTCCCTCGACGAAGCCGGGAAGGGTGAAGCGCAGCGAATAGGTACCCGCGGGGAGGCCGGTGATCGTGTACACGCCCTGCGCGGACGTCATCGCGGTGCGCGACTCGTCGCCGAGAGGCGCCCCCGTCGCCGTGACCGTCACGGTGGGCATCGCGAGGCCCTCCTCGTTAATCACGGTTCCGGTGATGGCTCCGTCCTGCGCGAGGACGGCCGTCGGAAATACAAGCGCAAGAGCGGTAGCGAGGGTGACTCTGAGCATGTTCCTTCTCTCGATCTTCATGGTCATCGTACCTCCGGGAACCCGTCCGGAGGACGGCGGTGTCGTGTTGCCTGTTCGTATCCGTAAGCGATCCGGAAGAGAAGCCCTTCGTCGTACGGCCGGGCAAGAACCTGCAGTCCCGCCGGAAGCTCGCCGTAAGTGTACCCCATCGGGACCGTGATCGCGGGCATCCCGGTGGCGGGAGCCACGCGCTGGCTGTTGTCACCGCAGTATTCCTCGTCCCCCCTGTCGATAGGGGCGGGCACGCAGAGCCACGACGGGTAGAGGATCGCGTCCACGCGTTCGTCATCCATCGCTTCCACCAGGTTCGCCAGATAGGCCTGACGGCCCTCGTTCTCCGGGTAGTCCGGGCACGGCTCGTCCCATTCGGACGGATGTACGTCGAGCGGGGCTCCCTCGTTCCGCCGCAGCGACGCCTGCGCGTAGTCGGAGTACCGTCCGTCCTCCAGCACCTCCAGGACGTCGGTCATCGGCGCTGCCGGGCCCAGCGACCGCAGATAGACCCACATGTCGTAGCGAAAGCGGCGGCAGAACATCCCCTCGCGCCCCAGTTCCGCCGCGACGTCGAACTCGAAGGGGTCCACGATCTCGGCTCCGAGCGCCGCCAGGTCGTCGATGGCCGCCCCGAAGAGCGCGAGAATCTCCCCATCGGTCTCCTCCGGATCCGCCAGCGCGCGCAGGACGCCGATTCTCGCGCCCCGCGCCCCGTCGGCGTCCAGGAAGGCCGTGTAGTCCTCTTCCGCGTGGCCGCGTCCCGCTTCCGTGTACGGATCCGCGGGATCGTAACCGGCCACGACATTGAACACGCGCGCGACGTCCTCCACGGTCCGGCCCATCGGACCCGCGATATCGCGGTCGAAGGAGAGGGGGATGACTCCGTCGCGGCTCGTGAGGCCGATGGTCGAACGGATCCCGACCAGGGCGAGGTGGGAGCTGGGGCCGCGGATCGAGTTGCCCGTGTCGCTGCCCAGCCCGATGACGCCGAACGAGGCGGCGACCCCCGAGGCTGTCCCGCCGCTGGATCCGGCGGGGACGCGGTCGAGGGCGTAGGCGTTGCGTGTCGTATCGAAGGAGGAACTGACGGACTGACGCGGACTGAACGCCCATTCCGCCATGTTCGTCTTGGCGATCACGATCGCGCCCGCCTCGCGGATCTTCCGCACCATGAAGGCGTCGTCGGGCGGAAGGTTGTCCGCGAGCGCGATGGACCCCCCGGTCGTGACCATGTCGTGCGTGTCGAAGTTGTCCTTGACGAGCATGGGGACGCAGAAGAGCGGTCCCATCGCCTCGCCGGCGGCCTGCGCCGCGTCGAGCCGGTCCGCCCGTTCGAGAGCCCGGGGGTTGAGCACGGTGATCGCGTTGATCGCGTCTTCATGGGCCGCGATCCGGTCGAGATGCAGCTCCACGACCTCGCGGCAGGTCGTCGTCCCATCGCGGATCGCCGCCTGCACGTCGCCGATCGTCGCCTCCACGACCTCGAACGCCGCGCCGGAGCCGTCGTCGGGATTGCATGCCGCCCACTGCATCCCCAGCGTAGCACACAGGAACGCAGGGAGAGTGCGCGTGTTTCTCCTCGGTGGCATACATCTAATATGCCTCATTGCGCGGCCCTGCCAAGCGTCTGGCGGGCCCGCAGCCTGCCAAGTGGAGGTGCCGTCGATGAAGCAGACCAGCGAGATGTATCGCCTCACCCGGCGGGATTTCGTGCGTGCCGCCAGCGTGGCACCCGCCGCGGCCTGGCTCGCCGCCTGCGACCGTGCGGGAGACGCCGGGTCATCGGACGCCGCGGACGAAGCCCTGGCCACCGGCCGGGAAGCGGAGCAGCCGCCGAGGTGGGCGAAGGATCCATCGCCCTTCATCCAGCGCACCTTGAACCTGGAAACGCGGCTCGAACTCGTCGACGGATTCATCACGCCGAACGAGCTGTTCTTCGTCCGAAACCACTCGCCCACGCCGGCGATCGATCCGGAGGGCTACTCGCTCCGAGTCGAGGGGGACGGCGCCGAGAGCGAGTTGCGGCTCGACCTCTCCACCCTCGAGTCGCTGCCGCAGCACACGATCACCGCCTACCTTGAGTGCGCCGGAAACTGGCGCGGCCTTTACCCGGAACTCACGGGCACCCGCGCGAGCGGCGGCCAATGGACGACCGGAGCCGTGGGGTGCGCGGAGTGGTCGGGTCCGTCGCTCGGCACGGTGCTCGACCTGGCTGGCGTGCGGTCGGAAACGGTCGACGTGAACCTCGTGGGGCTGGACGACGGCTTCGAGCGCGCCATGCCGCTCGCCAAGGCCCGGGATCCCGACACCATCATCGCCCTGCGCATGAACGGCGAGCCCCTCCCCGCCGATCACGGATTCCCGGCGCGCTCCGTCGTTCCGGGCTGGTCGGGGTCCAGCAGCATCAAATGGCTGGGGTCCATTCAGGTCTCCACCGAGCGGGTGTGGAACCGGAACAACACGTCGTCCTACGTCCTCATCGGCGATCAGTGGCCGGAAGCGGACTACGCGCCCGCCCAGGGCCCGGTGATCACGGAACTCGTCGTGAAGAGCGCGCTGGCCCTACCGAGACCCGCGCAGCTGGCGCCGGGGTCCCACGTCCTGCACGGGTTCGCGCACGCACCGGCGGGACCGGTGTCCGCCGTCGAATGGAGTCCGGACGGCGGAGCGACGTGGCTGGAAGCCGAGATCGTGGATCCGGTTTTGCCCTTGGCCTGGCAACGCTTCGAGTTCGAGTGGGACGCGACCCCGGGGGCGCACACGCTGGTCACGCGCGCCACGGATGCGGCGGGGAACACGCAGCCGGACGAGCCTCTGATGAACGAGAAGGGCTACCTGCTGAACGTCCCGCTCCCGCACCCCGTGCAGGTGGAGTGAAGCGCCCCCGGACGCGCTGACGAAGCCCGAATCGCCGTGCTGTACCGGTTGCTCGCGGACCTCGTCCTCGTCGTCCACCTGCTCTTCATCGCGTTCGTCGTCGCCGGCGGGTTCGCGGCGATCCGCTGGCCGAGGCTCGCGTGGGCGCACGTGCCCTGTTTCGTGTGGGGGGCCCTGATCGAGTTCGCCGGCTGGATCTGCCCGCTCACGCCGCTGGAGGTCAGGCTCCGGATTGCGAGCGGCCAGGCCGGTTACTCCGGCGGCTTCATCGAGCGCTACCTGCTGCCCATCATCTATCCCGGCGCACTCAACCGGGAGATCCAGATATGGCTCGGGCTGTCCGTACTGGCGCTCAACGCCGTGGCGTACGCCTGGCTCCTGCGCCGACTGCGCCGGCGCGCCCGAAGCGTTCGCTGAGCCGCGGCCCCCGCTCGCGAGCCGGGGGGAGGGGACGGTCAGTCGATGACGACGTTCCGGGTGAGCTGTCCGTTGCTCTCCCAGTAGGTCCTCTTGTTCACGAGCATCGGGTCGTCCGCCGCCGGCTGGATGTTGCCTTCCGCGTCGACCGCCCTCGAGACGATCGCGTGCCGACCCGGCGGGGCGTCCCAGTCCATGCGCCAGAACGTCCACGTGTACGGGTCGCCCCGGCCTTCGCCCAGCGTCGCCGCCTGCCACGGCCCGTCGTCCACGCGGACCTCGACCGAGGCGATGTCCGCGCCCCACGCCGCCCCGTGGATCGCGTATCCGTCCCCGTTCCGCGTGACCTTCGCGGGGACGGAGTTGATGTTCACGCGCCCCACCGAGGTCTCCGTCCACACGGTCTCGCCGTCGCGCTCCTCCGCTCGCAGCGTCACGTAGTCGCGGGCCATGAACTTGCCCATGAAGCGGCGGTCGCGGAGTTCGATCCGCGTCAGCCACTTCACGTTTGCGATGCCGTACCAGCCGGGGGCGATGACCCGCAGCGGAAATCCGTGCGCAGTCGGCAGCGGTTCGCCGTTCACCTCGTACGCGAGGATGATGTCGGGATTCATCGCGTCCTCGAGCGAAAGGCTGCGTGCGAAGTTCTGCGTCACCGTGTTGCCCCGGATCTCCTCCTCGCCTTCGTCCGCCCCGAAGAAGACGACCTCGATTCCGTCCTCCTGAACGCCGGCCTCCGTAAGGACATCGGCGAGCCGGGTCCCCGCCCAGCGCGCGTTGTGGACGCCGCCGATGAACGAGGGACGGCCGCGGTTCCCGGAGCACTCCAGCGTGAACACGACCTCCTGGCGGGGCCGCGCCTTCATCTGGGCGAGATCGAGCGTCCGCGGCCGGTCGACGAGTCCGCCGATCTCGAGATTCCAGTCGCCCTCCGCGATGACCGGCAACCCGTAGTGCCCCACGCGGAACATCTGACTGACCGGCGTGATCCAGGAATCCAGCTCTTCCCAGTTCAGGATGTTCATCCGCTCCGTCAACCCGGGATGCGGCCGCTGAACCCATGGGATCACCGCCTCCTGATCGAACCCGGCGAGCCAGCCGCGGAAGATGTCCGTCGGCAGGACCGCGAGACCGGCGGCTGCCGCGCCGCCCTGGATCAGCACCTGTCGTCGTGGAATCGGGTTTCGCTGGCTCATCATGTCAGACCTCGCCTTCGGGGATGGTATGTTGCAAGCTCGGGTCCAATCACGCGTCGGAGCAAGACGTCGGCCGCAACCGCGCCTCTCAGCGAGCGGGTCTCCACGCGGACTCCTCCGAGGCATCCGCGGGCCCGATCCTGCCCTCCGCCGTCGCGAGCAGCTCATCCGGCGAATGAAGGCGTCCCCGCGCGAAGACGAACCAGACGTCGCGGGCGGCCCGGACATCCTCCAGCGGGTTCCCCCGCACAATCACCAGGTCCGCGAGCTTCCCTTCCTCGATGCTGCCGAGTTCGTCATCGAGGCCCATCGCGCGCGCCGAATTGAGGGTCGCGATGCGGAAGACGTCCGCGGGCGGGACGCCGGCGCGCGCGAACGCGAGGATTTCGCGGTGTACGGCAAACGGCGACCAGTACCGCCCCCAGCTCGGGTGGTCCGTGCCGAGCGTGATCAGGTCGCGTCCGCCGCCGTCGTAAAACGCCTTCAAGGTCCGGCGCTTGATCGGGGACATCTTCGCGAACGACTCGTTCACGGGGCGGGGCGGCCGCGCCTCGACGATCTCCCGCATGTACGGCGTCAGGAAGCGGAGTTCGTCCGTCCAGTACTCCGTCATCTCCGGGTCGTGCGGACCCCAGTACCCGTAGATGGAGAGCGTGGCGTCGAAGTACACGCCGCGGTCCACGTAGAGGTCGATGATGTCGCGGAGCGCGTCCCCCTCGAAGTCGTCGAACTCCTGCAGCGAAGCGTAGGCCGTGCGGTCGGCCGGCATCATGTCGCCCCCGAGGAAGTGCTCGACGCGGTCGACGCCCATGAGGATCGCGTCGCGGGGATTCACCGTGTTCCCGAACCCGGAGTCGAGGTGGGCGGTGACGGTGAGTCCGTGCTCGTGCGCCTGTTCGATGAGCACGGAGAGCTGCTCCGGTCCGGCCCCCTTGGCCTTGAAGCCGGCCGTGCCTTGCGCCGCCCAGTAGTCCACCTCGCGGCGGATCGAATCGGCGGTCATCGCGTCGTCGTCCCAGCCCCGCCGCCACGATCCGAAATAGGGGCCCGAGTTCAGGAGCCGGGGACCCCTGCGCTCGCCGCGCTCGATCGCGAGCCGCAGTTCCCGCATGCGGACCGGATCCAGCTCGCCGGCCGGGAAGGTCGTCGTCACGCCGTTGGCGAGGAAGAGTTCGGGATAGGCGGCCGTCTCATCGACGCGGCCATCGCCGAACAGGTCCACCGCGTAGTGAGCGTGCAGGTCGAAGAACCCTGGAAGGACCGTCGCTTCCCGGTCCAGGTCGATCGCAATTGTGACGTCGGCTCTATCCGCCGGAGGGCCGATGGAGACGATCCGCCCGTCGCGAATCGTGATGCCCTCGTTCTCGACCAGCGTGCCGGTGTGCACGTCCAGCCAGTGTCCCCCCGTGACCACGTAGGTCGCATTCTCGTCCACGAGATCGACGAGGTCCATCACGACCCCCTCGCATCCGGCAAGGGTCAGGGACAGGCCGCCGAGTCCCAGGGCGAGGAACGACCGCTTCCGCTGCATCCGCTGTCTCCGAACCATTCGATTACACCTCGCGCGGCACACGTGTCGGCCTCCGGTTCACCCGAAACACGGACGGCCGGGAGGTTCAACATAGATGCGCGCACGTTCCTCCACGACGGACTCGATCCTGTATACTGTGAGCCGTCGGCACGCGGCTGCCATCCGAACGGAATCGGAGTTCACACTGCACGAACCGAGCGCGGCGCTCGCCAATCCTCCCACCGGCCTCCCGGGGCGCACGTCGATGCGCCCGGCGGCGGTCGTGGCGCTCATCGTCGTCTCGCACACGACGATCGATGCTTACACCGCGTTCCTGCCGCCGCTGCTGCCGCGGATCATGGACAACCTCGGCCTCTCGATCACGCTGGCCGCGACGCTGTCGACCGTGCTCTCCATCTCGACCGCGCTCCCGCAGCCGGCCTTCGGCTACCTCGCGGACCGCTTCGGGAGGCGCGCCTTCCTCGCCGCGGGGCCGATCGTGGGGGGCGTGTTCATCTCGCTGCTGGGGATGGCGCCCAGCTACTTCGTCCTCCTCCTGTTGCTGACGGTGGGAGGACTGGGGTCGGCCGCCTTTCACCCGCCGGGGGCCTCGCTCGTCGCGCGCGCCGGAGATGGTCGTGGAAGCGGCGTGCGCATGTCCATCTTCTCCTTCGGGGGGGCGGCGGGCTTCGCGCTGGGACCGATCAGCGCGGTCGCCATCGTGGGCTTGTTCGGCCTCTCCGGTCTGTGGATCGCGATGATCCCGGGGGTCGTGCTCGGGGTCGCCCTCTGGTTCGTCGCGAAGGGTCGGACCCGGGTAGGGCCGGGGACCCCGCCGCCTCCCCCGCTGGAGGTGCTCCGCAAACTCAGGGGGCCGCTCGGTCTCGTGTTCGGGATCTCGGTCGTCGGATCCTTCGCGCAGAAGGCGATCCTCACCTTCATCCCGATCATCGCCCACCGCGCGGGACAGAGCGAGACGGCGGGCGCCATCGTGCTCAGCGTCTATCTCGGCGCCCAGGGCCTGGGGACGCTCGCCTCCGGCTACCTCACCGACCGGCTCAACCGGCAGCACCTCCTGGCCGTGATCAGCGTGCTCGCCGTGCCCACGCACATCCTTGCGTTCACGCTGGCGCCGGCCAGCCCCGCCGCGATCGTGATGGCCGTGTGTGCGGGCTTCCTGAACATGGCGCTGCTGCCTCCAATCGTCGTGGTTGCGCAGGAGATCCTCCCCTCGGGGACGGCGGTGAGTTCGGGCATCGTCATGGGGCTCGCGTGGGCCGTGGGGACGCTGGCGATTCCCGTCGTGGGCGGGTTCGCGGACGCGTTCGGGCCCGTCGCCGCGACCGCGTGGTCGATGCCGCTCCTGCTGCTCGGCGCGCTCTTCGCAATGCAGCCCTCGCTTCGCCCGTACCGCAGAGCCCGGTGATGAACCGACCGAACCCATCCGTCGTCACGTTGGCCGGTGCCGTCCTCGCCGCCTGTGGGGGGCCACCGGCCGAGCCGGCCGACCTGATCCTCGTGGACGGAAGCGTGATCACGCTCGACGCGGAGAGCCGCGTCGCCGAAGCCGTGGCGGTGCGCGACGAACATGTCGTGGCGGTCGGTTCGACGGCGGACGTCGAGACGCTCGCGGGCCCGGAGACCCGCCGGATCGACCTCGCGGGACGCGCGGTGACGCCCGGCCTCATGGACGCGCACGTCCACTTCGCGAATGGCGGCGCGAACCGCCTGTACCGCCTCGACCTGAGCTATCCGAACGTGGAGAACATCGCGGACGTGCAGGGCATGGTCGCGGAGCGAGCCGGGCGGCTTTCCGAGGGCGAATGGGTGCGCGGCGGCGGCTGGGACGAAGGGAAACTCGACGAGTTGCGCTACATTTACGCCTCCGATCTGGACGCCGTCGCCGCGGGGCAGCCTGTGTGGCTGGCACACACGATGGGCCACTACGGCGTGGCCAACTCGCTCGCCCTCGACATGGCGGGCATCACGGCGGACACGCCCGATCCGCCCGGCGGCACCATCGATCGCGACGCGGCCGGGCAGCCGACCGGCGTCCTCAAGGAGTCCGCCATGGGTCTCGTGACCCGCCTCATCCCGTCGCTCGGACCCGGCGAGCGGCGCGAGGGGATTCGCGCGCTCGCCGACGCCTTCAACGCCGAGTGCATGACGGGCGGCAAGGATCCCGGGATCGGCCGCCGAAGCTGGGAGGCCTACCGCGATGTCCTCGCCGACGGCGACCTCACGGTCCGGATCTTCGTCCTGTGGGACGGCCGCGACGGGACGCTGGAGGAGGTCCGCGCCTACGCCGACAGCCTCGCGACCTTCACGCGGCCCTACGAGTCGACGGGGGACGACCGGCTCATCCCCGGCGGCGTCAAGTTGTACAGCGACGGCAGCGGCGGCGCCCGCACGGCCTGGCTGTACGAGGACTGGAACCGGGAGCGCACCGGGACCGACACCGGCAACCGCGGGTATCCGGCCATGGACCCGGACGAACTGCGCCGACGCTTCCGGGCGTATCACGACGCCGGCCTCCACGTCTCGATCCACTCCATTGGCGACCGCGCGATCGACTGGACCGTCGACGGCTTCGTCGAGGCGCTCGAGGCGACCCCCACCCGCGGGCTCCGGCACGGGGTCATCCACGCGAACATCCCCTCGGACCGCGCGCTCGACGCGATGGCCGAACTCCAGCAGGAATGGCAGGCCGGCTACCCGGAGCCGTCCCCCACCTTCACGTGGTGGATCGGCGACACCTACGCGGGGAACTTCGGGCCCGAGCGAGCCCTGCGGCTGAATCCGTTCCGCTCCTATCGGGACCGGGGCATGATCTGGGCGAGCGGCTCCGACTTCTTCGTCACGCCCTACCCGGCGCGCTACGGCGTCTGGGCCTCCGTCGCGCGCCAGCCGCTGCTCGGCGTCTACGGGAGCGACCCGTACGGCACCGCAGAGTCCGTCGATGTCGAGACGGCGCTGCGCTCGTTCACGACCTGGGCCGCGCACCAGATGTTCCTCGAGGAGAAGGTCGGAACGATCGAACCCGGCAAGTACGCGGATCTGGCGGTCTGGGACCGCAACCCGCTCACCGTCCCGACGATCGAACTGCGGGACATGTCGTGCGAGATGACCGTCTTCAACGGCGAAGTCGTATTCGACCGCGCGAGCGTCCCCGCACCATGACGCGCCCCGGCCGCTGCGGCGTGCTCCCGCCGTGGAAAGGATAGCGAATGCCACCTCGACCCCTCGCGCCCGAACGTCCCATCCCGGAGAGTTGGGAGCCGGACCTCAATGCGACCCTCCTCTACATCGTGCGGGGAGGGGAAATCCTCCTCATCCACAAGAAGCGCGGACTCGGCGCCGGCAAGCTGAACGGAGCCGGGGGCAAGGTCGAACCCGGCGAGAGCACGATCGAGGCCGCGATGCGGGAGTTTCAGGAGGAACTGCGGGCGCGGCCCGTGGCGCCCCGGAAGGTAGGCGAAGTGGGATTCGAGGTGCTGAGCGGCATGTCCATCCTGATCCACGTCTTCCGGTCGGACGTGCTGGAAGGAGAGCCGGTCGAGACGAGCGAAGCGACCCCCGTTTGGGCGCCCCTCGACGACCTCCCGTACGATCGGATGTGGGAGGACGACCGCCACTGGCTGCCGCACCTCATCGAGGACCGCCCGTTCGAGGCGTACGCACGTTTCGTGGGCGACGACATGGTGCACTGCGAGGTGGCCTGTCTCTCCGACACCGAGAGCTTCCGCTGGGAGTCGTGCTGAAGCCCCGCGGAGCCTGATTCCGACGAGAGGAGATGAAGATGGCGAACCGTTGCCCCCTTTTTCGAACAGCCCGCGTCGCCGTCTTTGGACTCGTGGCGCTTGCGCTTCCGCTCGCGGCCCAGGATGTCCGGCCGATTCCGCTGCCGGACCTGCTGGTTACGGGACGGAGCATCTGCCCGACAACGGCGGAGGAACTGCGACGAGCCTTCGACCTCTACGAAGCGGTTCTCCCGGCCCTGACGTCGGCATCGTCCACTGCGGACCTTCGCAACCTGCAGGTCCGGATGACGAGACCGGGTGTCTCGTTGAGTCGCGGCGAACGCAGGTTCAGCGCGGATTCCATGACGGTCGTCGTTCCCACTTCTGCGGAGACCGCGTCGCCGCCGCACGTCGAGGCGTATGGGTACGCAGAGGTGGATCCCGATGGGGAAACCACGTTCTACACCCCGGACGGGCACGCGCTTGCGTCGCTGGGGTTTCTGGCGACGCACTGCCTGAACATCCTCGAGACGGAGGATCCGGCCAGGGTGGGGCTGGCCTTTGAGCCGAAGCCGGATCGGACCGTCGTCGATGTTCGAGGTGTCCTTTGGGTCGACGCCGACAGTCTCAGGCCGCGAGAACTCGTGTTCCACTATACGTCCCTTCGGCTATTCCTGAGACGGAATCTGGAGGCGGCGCTGCTGGAGGACGTGCGTTCCCGTGTGCCGAGATGGGCTTCGGATGCCGTATCCTTCTACCGGCTTGCCGTCGATGAGTCCCGGTTCGGGGGAGTGCTTCACTTCGAACGCCCCGATCCCAATCGCGGGCCGATGGGAGAGTGGGTGGCGAGGTGATCCGAGCCGCTCAGATCGACCTCTACCGGCCCGCGCCCGGGCTGTCATCGCAGCGACCGCGCTGCTCGGCGGTGGACGAAGCATTACGTTGAGACGGTCCACCGTGCAGACGCACCACGACGAAGGGTGAAAGGGCCGGGATGACGGTAGGCGTCAACGAGATCATGTCCGGAGCCGAGTCCTCGCTCAGCTTGAAACGTCAGGCCAAGATCGAGGCTTGGCGGGACGGAGCGGCTCCGGAGCGGACGGACCACAAGCTGTATCTTGGCGACGCCCGCGACATGCCCGAGATCGGCGAGCCGATCCATCTCGTCGTCACGTCACCGCCGTATTTCAACCTCATCGATTACGACGGTGGCCGCGCCGACGACGGCCAGCTCGGCGGCATCGATGACTACGAATCCTTCCTGGATGAGCTGGACCATGTGTGGCGGCGGTGCTACGACCTCCTCACGCCGGGCGGTCGGCTGTGCGTGGTCGTGGGGAGCGTCTGCATTTCACGCCGGGCCGGAGGCCGTCATCACGTTCTGCCGCTCCCCGCCGACATCTCGGTCCGCGCGCGGCGGATCGGGTTCGACTACCTCACGCCGATCCGCTGGTACAAGATCGCCAACATGGCGACGGAGGCGAGCGGAGTCGGGTTCCTGGGGAAGCCTTACGAACCCAACGCGATCGTGAAGAACGACGTCGAGACCATCCTGATGCTGCGGAAGCCCGGGAGCTACCGGAAGCCGACGGCGGCACAGCGTGCGCTCAGCCTCATCGAACCGGACGACCACCAGCGCTGGTTCCGATCGATCTGGGACGACATCCGCGGCGAAGCCCGCAAACGAGGCCATCCGGCGCCTTTCCCGGTGGAACTGGCCTCCCGTCTGGTCCAGATGTTCAGCTTCGTGGGGGACACCGTCCTCGATCCGTTCTGGGGGACGGGGACGACGACAGCCGCCGCCATGCTCACGGCCCGTTCGAGCGTCGGGTACGAGATCGAACCGAGATATGTCGAGATCGGACGGAGTCGACTGGAACAGCTTGACGCCCTGCAAGTGCCGGCGGAGGTGACCTTCCCTTGAACGCACCCGAAGCGTTCGTCCGCCACCTGGCCGAGAACAACTACCATCCACGATCCGACGCCCACAGCAACGCCATCTGCCTCGCGATCGTCGATGACCTGCTCGCGCATTGTCCCGCCTTTGCCGAGCGAGCCCGGGCCGGCGAGATCGTCGCCAAGCTGAACCATACGGTCAAAGTCAACTACATGGACTGGAATATTGACCTGGCGGTGGGACCGCCGCCGGGATCGCCCATCCAGCCCAGCAACGGTTCGATATCGTTCGAGACTCCGGCCACCATCGAGTTGGCTCTTGAAGCCAAGGCCATCATGACGGAACACGGTAAGGCACGCCGGAACCGGCTTCGTGACCTGCAGGCGTTCCACGGCTACGCCCACAGCTACAACGAGAAGACGATCGCCGTGGGAACCGTGGCCGTGAACGTCGCGCGTGTGTTCTGGTCGCCGACAAGACCCAAGGAAGACATCACCGAACACGACAACATCGAGAAACTCGGAAAGAGCACCGTTGAACTCTTTCGAGGGCTTCCACTACGACACACTCCGGCGGAAGGCCCCGGCTTTGAGGCCGTGTCCCTGGTCGTTGTTGACTTCGACAACCTGAAAAAGAACCCGGCCTTACCGTACGGCGCTCCGCGCCCGGAAGACCCAAAGCTCGTCACGGGAACTCCGGCGCCCCGGACGGGTGATCCCATGCACTATGCCACGATGATCCAGCGGATCTGCGCTGCCTACGAAGGTCGCTGGCAGAGAAGGACCCGCTAGCGCTCACCGGAGGCCCCTGCGTTCCGGGCTGGCCACATCCCGGCTGGCTACTCCAACGGACGCAGGGGCTGCACTTTCTGCTTCGCCGCGACTACCGGGTCCCGGAGGCCTGGGCTCTGAGGGCGGCGACCCGCTCGTCGGTGGGGGGGTGCGTCGTGAAGAGGGAAGTGAGACCGCGACGTCGCCCCGCGAAGGGGTTCACGATCGCGAGCGAGGCGCCGGCCGGGTTCACCTCCATCGGGATGCGGCGCGCGCCGGATTCGAGGCGCTTCAGGGCGCCGGCCAGACCCATGGGATCGCCCGTGATCTCGCCCCCGGTGCGGTCGGCCTGAAACTCGTTGCGGCGGCTGATCGCCATCTGGATGATGATGGCGGCGAGCGGGGCGACGATGGCCATGACCAGCATGCCAAGCGGGTTGTCGCCGTCGTCGCGTCCGCCGCCGAAGATGAACCCCCAGCGGGCGATGGAGGCGATCATCGCGATGGCACCCGCCATCGTCGCCGCGACGGTGCCGACGAGCATGTGCCGGTGCTTGATGTGGGCCAGCTCGTGCGCGATGACGCCGTCGAGTTCGCGGGGAGGCAGCGCGCGCAGGATCCCCTCCGTGAAACAGACCACGGCGTGCTCCGGGTTCCGCCCCGTCGCGAAGGCGTTGGGCTGCGGCTGCGGCGAGACCGCCACGACCGGTGCCGGCAGCCCCGCCCGCTTCCGCAGCCGCTCGACCCGGTCGTAGAGGTCCGGCGCCTGCGACCGGTCCACCACCTTCGCCCGGTACATGCGAAGGACCACCCGGTCGCTGAACCAGTACATCCCGAAGTTCATCGCCGCCGACAGCACCAGGAACAGGACCGCGCCCTGCTGCCCGAACATCATCTGACCGGCGAACACCAGGAGAAGCGTCAGACCCGTCATGAGGCCGAATACTCTGAACATTCCGCGAACCCTCTCTATCTCACGTTCCGAGCTGACGTGTCCGTCGCTCGCAGTGTTGCTACACCCCAGGCGGCAAGTGGGTCACGCTGTGCGTCACGCTGCCGCCGCGAGCAGATCGCAGAAGATGAAACCATCGCGTTCCACCACCTCGCCGCGCGCGACCGGGATCGGCCGCGACAGGATCGGCCCGTCCCACACGAACGTATGGAACTCTCCGTTCTCCCCGCACGGATCCACGCCCTCCGGAAGATCGGCGACGAAAGACGCGTCGAAGGCGCGGCCCGCGAAGGCGGCGTCCAGCGCCGCCGGGTCGATGCACACCGCGATGGCCTCGAACCCGTCCCGGATGAAGGAACGCGCGAGCGCGGCCGTCGGTTGCTTCCAGATCGGAAAGAGACACTCCAGCCCCGAGGCGGCGAGTTGCCGTTCGCGGTACTCGCGGAGGTCCTCCAGGAAGATGTCTCCGAAGGCCACGCGGCGGATCCCGTCCTCGTGGAGGCGGTCGAAGGCCTCTCCCATCGCCCGTTCATAGATTTTATTCGAGGACTGCGGCGGGACGACGACCTCGACGAGCGGGATGCCGATAGCCTCAGCCTGGTCGCGCACGAGCGCGCGCCGCACGCCGTGCATGCTCACCCGATCGTAGGCGTCGGTCACCGTCGTGATCAGGGTCTCGACCCGCCAGGCTCCGGACTGCTGAAGCGCATGCAGGGCCAGGGCGCTGTCCTTGCCGCCGCTGAAGCACATCGCGATGCGTTCGCTCACTCCATGACCGTCGCTTGGAACGCCCCCGTGAGGACGCGGCCCTCCCGCTTGACCTGCACCCAGATCGTGTACTCGCCCGGCTGCGGGAACGCGAACGGGAACTCGACGACGCCGGCAGGGGCTGCTGTGCCGCCGCCGGCCATCGGCGACCCTTCGGGCGCGAGCACCGAGAGCGAGCCCATCGAAATCGTGCCCGCGGGATGCAGGTGCACGAACACCGCCCCGTCATCCCGGGTGAGCGCGGCGTGGCTGCGCATCCCCATGTAGGGCTCCAGCTCGGCCGGTTTCTCGTCGGGATCCCACACCCTGAACGACAGCACCGTCTCCTCGTCGACCCGAAGCTCCCGGTCGCCCTGCCATTCGAGGATCGAACCGTCGGCCAGCGGCGCCTCGGAGCGCGGCCCCGCGAGCGCCATCGGACGGCCCGTCCACGCCGAGTCGTCCGGGTCCGGCAAGAGGTCCGCGCCCTCGCCGACCTCCTCGGGAACCACGAGCGCCGCCGCGTCGACGGTCACCGTGTCGACGACCGTCTGCGCGAAGCCGGACTCCTGGACGATGTCGCCGTAGATCCGGTACTCGCCCGGCGGAAGGTCCGGCCACGGGACGCGAAAGGTGGATGAGTCCACGGGAACGGGGTGCACATGGGCGAACGCGTCCATGCCCGGCGCGCCGACCACGAACATGTGCATCAGCTTGCCGTGGTCCGGCACCAGCGGGCTCCAGTCGCGGCCCCGCCAGGCGGGATCGGTGATCGTGATTTCCAGAGCAGGCGTCCCTCCGTCGCGTACGATCGCGCCCTCCACGGTGAGGCGCTCGAAGATCCCGCTGCGGACGTCCCGGTCGACCGCCTCCCACCAGGCGTTCCCCAGGTAGAGGAGGCCCGCGACTCCCACGGCGGTGAGGGCCATGGCGATTCGGGCGCGGCGGCGGCCCGCCGGACCCGCCGCCTCCCCCGCCGGAATCTGGCTCTCCCGCACCGCGGCCCCCGTGATCGAGACCACGCCGGCGACGAGGAGCAGCGCGAGCGCGGCCAGGATCCAGCCGAGACCCGGCGGCAGGTCGCGCACTCCTAGCATGACCGAGGTCACGGGGACCGAGACCTCGCCGCTCCCCCGGGCCCCCTCCACCGCGACCTCGACCCGGTACGCGCCGACCGTCATGAGCCACAGTTCCGCGGCGTACAGTTCGGGATCGCCCGCCACGGGAACGGCGACATCGGGGGGCGGCGCGCCGCCTTCCCGGGCCGCGTCCCAGCGCACGGGGCGCACGGTCACGCGGTCCGCGCCGCCGCCCGACACGCGGACAGAGACTTCCGCCAGTCCCGGGATGACCTCCGGCGGACGGATGACGACGGAGACGGGGTAGGGCCCCGCCTCGCCGGAGAAGAACACGTTCTTGCTCCCGACGTGCCCCGTCGCCACGACGTACAGCCCGGCCACGAACGCCGCTGTCCGCGCGAGGCGGGCGGCCCGGTCGGGCCTCACCGGCGGACGCGCAGCCACCAGTTCCCAAGCCACAGGCCTGAGCGGGCCGAGACGAACGCGATCGGCAGCGCCCACCACGCCGCGGACAGGAAGCTCGATACCGAGAACTCGCCCGCGAGGAACTGGCCGCCGTGCCAGAACACGTTCTCCCAGTCGCCGGGCGCGGTCGTGTAGCCCCACGTGCTGCCCTGGAAGAAGTAGTTCCGCGCCCCTTCGGAGAGCATGAAGTCGGCGAACACCCACTGGATCGCGCCGAAGATGCCCACGAAGGCGACGCCCCCCACGGCCGCGATCCGCCAGTCCGTCGAGGCCCGCTCGGGCGCCTCGCCCGGCGCCGAATGTCGCCGCAGCAGGAGGTCGATAACGATCGCGGGCGCGAACAGGAGAAGCGGGAACTCGGGCGCCACCATGTGGGTGACCGGACGCAGGATCGGCGCGAGCATCGGCTCCGCCGGGAAGAGCGGCAGCACCCACATCATCGCCAGCGAGACACCAGTATAGACGAGCGCCGCGCACGTCGCCGGCCAGCGCATCTGCCCGGCCCTCCCGATGGCGAAGAAGAGGACCGGAAAGACCGCCGCCATGATGAGGTGGAACGTCGCCCCGTGCATCTGGTTCGGGAACGTGTACTCCAGCAGCAGCACCGAGAGCGACAGGATCAGCATCGCGGCGCTGAACACGTAGGCCCACGCGAGCTTGCGCCGGCCCGTCTCCGAGGCGCGGTTGTGCCACGACAGCGCCATCAGCAGAGCGCCGACCTGGATCGCATAGATTCCAAGCGCGAGGACCACGTGGGGCGGGCTCAGGATCTCGACGTCGAGCCCGTACGCGTTGTGCCACCAGTCGTCGAGCGGCGCGGACGTGAGCATGGCGATCGCGCCCCAGATCGCCACCCAGGCCCCGAGCGGCGCACGGAAGCCCCACATGCGGACGGAGCGTCCGACCTCCGCATCCGTCCCCGAGAACGTCGTCTTCAGCGCGAGCCACCCGCACGACAGCCCCGCCGCCAGCCCGCCCGCGTAGACGAGCAGGTGCGCGGGCGTGAAGAGGGTGTCCCGCCCGATCGTCCGGTGCCACGAGATGTCCCACGTGATGCCCACGATCACGGCCCCCGAGGCGAACAGGACCGCGGCCAGAGGCCAAGGGATGCTGTCCGCCGACTCCGCCGCGCCCTCGCGCCGCGCGAAGACGGAGGCAGGTGCTGCTGTCGATTCCATCGCGTTCCCCCCGAATTCCTTGCTCCCGCGGCCGGCCGCTCCATGGGCCGCGGGCTATCGACACATCCGATCCAGCGCCCGAAGATAGGTCTGGTTCAACCGAGATGCAGGAGATTCGACGTGAGATCAGAGAGATTCCGGCACGCGCGCCGGGGGTGGCCCGGGAGCGCGCTCGCCGCGGCGGCCCTCGCCCTTGGCGTCGGCGGCTGCGCCGGGCCCGACACGTCATCGGACCCCGCCGCCTCCGATTCGTCCCCTGCCTCGCTTGCGGCGGACCAGATCGACGCGATTCACGCCATCGCCGCTTCCCCGATCGAGGCGGGTCGCGCCGCCGGCATGTCGATCGCGGTCGTGCGCGGGACGGACACGCTCCTGATCGAGGAGTTCGGTCACGCCGACCTCGAACTCGGCGTGCTCACGCCTCCGGACGCCGTCTACGAGGTCGGATCCGTGACCAAGCAGTTCACCGCGGCCGCCGTTCTCCTCCTGCAGGAGGAAGGGAAGCTCTCCCTCGACGACCCGCTCACGAGGTGGCTGCCCGACTACCCCGTCGGGGATCGGACCGTCACCGTCCGACAACTCCTGGACCACACCTCGGGCATCAAGGGCTACACCGAGATGGAGCATCTCTGGGCGGAACTCGCTCCCCTCGAACTCCCGCGGGACACGCTCGTCACGCTCTTCGCCGCCGAGCCGTTCGATTTCGAACCCGGCACGGCGATGACCTACAACAACTCTGGCTACTTCCTCGCCGGACTCGTCATCGAGGCGGCGAGCGGGATGAGCTATGAGGATTTCGTCGAGGATCGCCTCTTCGGCGCGGCCGGGATGGAGAACTCCCGCTACTGCCACAAGGACGAACTCACCCCGAACCGCGCGAAGGGGTACGAGCCGGGCGACGACGGGCTGCACCCGGCGCCCTACCTCGACCACCAGTGGCCCTACGCCGCGGGGTCGCTCTGTTCGACGGTGCGCGACCTCGTCGCCTGGAACCAGGCCCTCCACGGAGACGGGGAGGGCGGCGAGATCCTGACTCCCGAGAGCTACGAACTGATGATCACGCCCGAGCCCCTGCTCGACGGCACGGAGCTGCGCTACGCGAAAGGCCTCGCGATCACGGATCGCGACGGGGCCCCGCGGATCGGACACGGCGGCGGGATTTTCGGCTACGTCACCGACCTCCGCTACGTCCCGTCCGAGGATCTATCCATCGCGGTGCTCATCAACACGGCCGGAGGCGCCTCCTCCGGCGGGATCGCGGGACAGATCGAAGATGTGGTGCTCGGCGCGCCGGACGAGCCCGCCACGGGGACCTTCGAGGGCGATCCGTCACCCTACGAAGGCCGCTACGAAGGCCCGGCCCGCGGCCAGCGCATCACCGCGACGGTGGCGGCCGAGGACGGGCAACTGACGATCGACACGGGAGGCGGCGAACCGGCCACCCTCTCGTGGCTGGGCGGCGACGAGTTCGCCGATGGACGGACCCTGTATCGTTTCGTCCGGGACGAAGATTCCGGAGCCGCCGGAACCGGAGCCGCCTTCGATGAACTTCGGATGGACGTGGTTTCGGGACACTTCGTCCTGCGTAGGGTCAACCCGTGACGCCGACGCGGCGATCGCGATCCACCCACTCCAGCGAAACGAGGCAACGAACGTGATTCCCCGACTGCGACAGGACATCGAGGATATCGCCAAGCGGATCAAGGAGGGCCGCTTTGAGAGCGAAGCGCAGGTCAGTGTCGGTGTGGTGCAGCGTCTCCTGGGGAGCCTCGGCTGGCCTCGGTACGACACACAGATCGTGATCCCCGAGTTCGCAGTCGGCGGTGGGCGGAGGGTCGACTACGCCCTCTGTCACCCCCAGAAAAAAGCCGTAGTCCTCGTCGAGGTGAAGAAGCCCGGAGCCGTGAATCCGAGGGCCGAGGAGCAACTCTTCGGCTACTGCGTGCGCGTGGGTGTGCCAATCGCGGTGCTTACGGACGGACAGACGTGGCATTTCTTCCTCCCGGCGGGACAGGGTTCCTTCGAGGAGCGATGTTTCGCCCGAGTTGACTTGACGTCGGACGATTCCAGCAAGGCCGAAAAGCGACTCCTGAGGTATCTCCAGTATGAGGAGGTCAAGGATGGCCGCAGCCCGGAGAATGCGCAGCAGGATCTCACGAGGGCGCGCCTCGATCGCGCGTACAGGCAGGCATGGCGTCGCATCGTCGAGGAACCGGCAAACAAATTCCTGAGGCTGTTCATTCACGAGGTGAAGAACGTGGCGGCGCTGGACCCCTCGGAGGACGATGCCGCCACATGGCTTCGGCGTCGCGCATCGGCTAGGCGCAGCGCACAGGGGCTCACGCCTCCGAAACTCGTTAAGCCGCCCCAGCCCCCGCCCCCGAAGCCAAAGCCCCGGGACTCTAGGTGTTGGGTGGAGTTCCGCGGAGAGCGGCATGCTGTCCGGAACGGCATAGAGATCCTCGTCAGGGCCTTCACGCTGCTTGCCGAAGAAGACCCAAGCTTGTGCCAGCGTGTCAGTGAGAAGCATCGGTGGTTGACGCGTGACGTGAAGCTGAAGCCAATGAGGATCCTGCACCGTGACTACAGACAGCTCCCGGGAGGATGGTGGATCTACAGCAACATCATCCACCATGAAAAGTCGAAGCGGATCGAACAGGCGTGCCAAGTAGCGGGAGTGCGTTTCGGACGCGATCTGAAGATCCAGTTTCCCGGCCAGCAGCCAGTCCCGCCGAAGCCGGAACTCCCAGTGGACCACTCAAGACCGCAGGAAGCGGACTCCCAGCACTGGGTGGAATTCCGCGGAGAACGGCACGCCGTCCGCAACGGGATAGAGGTTCTCGTTAGAGCCTTCACCCTATTGGCGCAGGACGACCCCACTTTCTGCCGGCGCTACAGCGATAGGTACCAGAGGAAGACGCGTGATCGGAAGCTGAGGCCGCGGGTCGCCCGTACCCGTTCCGAGATCCACCCGAACGATGCGGCCCTGCGGGAGCGCTGCAGGTCGCTCCCCGGGGGCTGGTGGGTCGATAGCAACGTTAGCAACAGGAGCAAGAGAGTGTGGGTCGAGCAGGCGTGCGGTCTGACGCGATTCCGTTTCGGGGAGGACTTGAGAATCCACTTTCCCGAGAAGTCAGCGGACGGATCATGAAGGCGGGTTCGCGCATGCTGGCGCTTGTCTTGACCGTGTTGGCGCTGGGCGGCAGGGCTCCCGCGTCCGCCCAGGATGTCGCGGGGCTCGTCGGGGCCGAATCGAGCGAACTCGCACCGGTCGTGGAGCGCTACTCCGCCGACCGCGTCGCCCTCGGCCGCCGGTGGACCGTCTCATACTCACCCGAACGCACCCGCCGATTCCACGAGTTTTTCTCCGGCTGGCAACAGGAGATCGACGCGCTCGATTTTGAGGCGCTGAGTCTCGAGGGACGCGTGGATTACGTCCTCCTCCTCAACGAACTGCGCTACCAGCTGGATCTGCTGACGCGCGAGGCGGGGCTCGCCGCCGAGATGGACGGATTCATCTCCTTCACCTCGCTCATTGTGGAACTGGAGGAGCGTCGGCGTCGGCGCGAGCCGGTGGAGTCGGAGGCGGCCGCGGCCCGTCTCGCGGAGCTCCCGGCCGAGATCGAGGCCGTCCGAGGCGAAGTCGATGCCCGGCTCGAGGGCGGGGAAGGTGTCTCGCGGATCGTCGCGCTCCGGGCGGTCACGGCGCTGGCCGAGCGCACGCGGCTCCTCGAGAACTGGTACGAGCACTACGCCGGCTACGACCCCGTCTTCACCTGGTGGAACGAGGACCCGTACGCCCGCGCCAGGACCGCGCTCGACGGCTACGCGACCTTCCTGCGCGAGTCGGTCATCGGCTACCGCGAAGGCGAAGACGAACCCATCGTCGGCGACCCGATCGGAGCGGAAGGTCTCGCCGCGGACCTGCGTCGCGAGATGATCCCCTACAGCCCTGCGGAACTCATCGCGATCGCCGAGCGGGAGTACGCTTGGTGCGAGGAGCGGATGATCGAGGCCTCGCGCGAACTCGGCTACGGCGACGACTGGCGGGCGGCCCTCGAGTACGTGAAGACGCTGCACCGCGATCCCGGAGACCAGCCGCAGATGATCCGCGAACTCGCCGATGAAGCGCTCGCCTTCGTCACCAAGCGCGACCTCGTCACCGTCCCCCCGCTCGCCGACGAGATCTGGCGCATCGAGATGATGTCCCCCGAGCGGCAGAAGGTGTCGCCCTTCTTCCTCGGCGGAGAGGTGATCCAGGTCTCGTTCCCCACGGACGGGATGGAGCACGAGTACAAGCTGATGAGCATGCGGGGGAACAACGAGCACTTCTCCCGCGCGACCGTTCACCACGAACTCATTCCCGGGCACCACCTGCAGGGGTTCATGACGAGCCGCTTCAACTCCCACCGGCGCGCCTTCTCCACCCCGTTCTGGGGCGAGGGGTGGGCGCTCTACTGGGAGATGCTGCTCTGGGACCTCGGCTTTCCGTCGACCCCCGAGGACCGCATCGGCATGCTCTTCTGGCGCATGCACCGCACGGCCCGGATCATCTTCTCCCTCTCCTTCCACCTCGAGCGCATGACCCCGCAGGAGGCGATCGACTTCCTCGTCGAGCGGGTCGGGCACGAGCGGGCGAACGCGGAGGCAGAGGTGCGGCGGAGCTTCAACGGTTCCTATTCCCCACTCTACCAGGTCGCCTACATGATCGGCGGGCTCCAGTTCCGGGCGCTGCACGAACAACTCGTGCAGTCGGGGGAGATGACGAACCGCGCCTTTCACGACGCGATCCTCAAGGGTGGCCGGATGCCGGTCGAGATGGTGCGCGCGCGTCTGCTCGGCGAGGCGCCCGCGAAGGACTTCGAATCGGCGTGGCGCTTCCAGGGCGACCCGCTGCGCCGCACGACATCCGAGGAGGCGAGCGCGCCCGAGCCGACCTCGCGGGAGCCGACCTCGGCACGGCCGACCTCGCGGGAGACCGCACACTGACGCGTTGAAAGGACGACACATGGCTCGCGATCCGCAGTTGACGGCGATCACCGGTATCCTCCTCGCTCTGGGCGCAGTGGCCGGCGGACGGAGCGAGCTTCACGCGCAGGACGGTCGCGATGGCGGCGACAGCGGCGCCCTCTCGGTCGACCAACTCCTTTCCATCGAGTCCGTCCTCGGAGGCGCGCCCGCCTGGTCGCCGGACGGCTCGGCGATCCTGTTCGAGTCGGGGCTCACCGGCGGGCTCATGACACTGCCCCCCGAGGGCGGTTTCCCCACGCGGGTGCCGGTGGACATGGGCGGATCCGGCCACTTCCTCACCTCCCAGATGCCGGGCTGGTCCCCGTCCGGGACGTGGATTTCCTACGTGTCGGACAAGAGCGGCGCGCCCGAGATCTGGCTCTGGTCGGTGCGCGACGGGGCCGACGTCCAGCTCACCGATCTCGGCGCGCGCATAAACTCCATGCGCTGGTCCCCGGACGAGCGCTCCATCGTCTTCGCCGGGGACCGCTACGGGAACTACGACATCTGGAAAGTCGACGTCGCCACGCGGCGCGTGGACCGCCTCACAGAGGACAAGCGCTACGAGGTCTTCCCCACCTGGACGCCCGACTCCCGCCACATCCTCTACGTCCGTCTCGACGACACGTGGGAGGACCACGACGTGATCGAGGTCGACGCCGCCGGCGGCAGCCCGCGCACGGTGATCGAGGACCGCGACTTCTTCGACTACGGCGCCGGAGCGACCTTCGGCTACCCCAGCGTGTCCCCGGACGGCGGGTCGATCCTCTTCCGCTCGCACCGGAACGGCTGGATCAACTACTGGCTCGCCCCCCGCGACGGAAGCGACCCCCGCCCGATCGCCCCGGCCGAAGCCGACCAGAGCGCCGCGGTGTGGTCCCCCGACGGGCACTGGATCGCCTACACGGAGAACCACAACGGGCACCACGACCTGCGCGTGGTCTCGGCGGACGGCGGCGAGCCGCGGGTGCTCGTGTCACCGAAGGCCGGCGTCGCGTCGAGCCCGTCGTGGTCTCCGGACGGCGCGGCGATCGCGTACCTGCAGGAGGATCTGCTGAGCCCGCGCGACCTGTACGTCGTGTCGCTGGAGGACGGGAACAGCCGGCGGCTCACCTCCTCGATGCCCGCCGGCAACTTCGGCGCGCGGCTCGTCGCGCCGGAGAAGATCCGCTACGAGAGCACGGACGGATATTCGATCCCGGCCTATCTCTATCGGCCGCCGGGGGCCGCGGCCGGAGACGATCTCCCCGGCGTGATGTGGATCCACGGGGGTCCCACGTCGCAGTTCCACGACACCTTCCAGCAGCACGTGCAGTTCTTCGTCCAGCGGGGATACGTCGTCCTCCTGCCCAACATCCGCGGGAGTTCGGGCTACGGGAAGGCGTTCGCCGACGCGAACAACGGCTGCTGGGGGCACTGCGACCTGGAGGATGTCGTTGCGGGCGCGGACTACTTGCGGGCGCTCCCCGAGGTCGACCCGGAGCGGATCGGGATCACGGGGACGAGCTACGGCGGCGTGATGAGCATGTACGCGGTCGCCTTCGCGCCGGACGCCTTTCGCGCCGCGATCCCCGGTTCCGGATACACGGATTGGGTCCACTTCCAACACGGCGAGAACGAACTCCGGCACATCAAGCTGCTCGACCACGAACTCGGCCCGTTCGAGACGAGCGAGGACGTGTGGAGCCACAGTTCGTCGATCTCGCACGTCGCCGACGTCTCGACGCCGATCCTCCTCGTGCACGGCGTGGGCCGCTATCCGGGCTCGGACCAGTCGGAGATCTTCGCGCGGGCGCTGGAGAACTACTACAAGCCCTTCCAGTACAAGACGTACCCGAACGAGAACTACTACGTGTACGGGAAGGCGAACCGCCGGCAGATGCTCCTCGACATGCTCGACTTCTTCGAGCAGTTCCTGAAGTGAAGATCGGCCTGCTCGCCGCGCGTTTCGTCGCGGCGACTGTCGTCCTGGCGGGCTGCGAGCGCGTCGAGCCCGTCCCGTCCACCGACGTCGGGGCCGATGCCATCGCTGCCCGAGCCGCCACCGAGGCCGGCCCGGTCGAAGTGGTTGTCGAGACGAGCCAGGGCGAATTCGTCATCGCCATGCACCGCGAGTGGGCGCCGCTGGGAGCCGAGCGGTTCCTCACCCTCGTCGAATCCGGCTACTACGATGACGCGCGCTTCCACCGCGTCGTCCCGGACTTCATCGTCCAGTGGGGACTCGCCGGCGACCCCGCCCTCACCGCCGAGTGGATGAACGCCTACATCCCGGACGATCCCGTCCTCGCCTCCAACACCCGCGGCCGCATCGCCTTCGCCTTCACCGACCCCGGGACCCGCGCGACCCAGGTGTATATCAGCGTCGTGGACAACGTGCGCCTCGACTCGACCGGATTCGCCCCCTTCGGCGAGGTCGTGAGCGGGATGGAGGTCGTGGATGCACTCTACTCCGGCTACGGAGAGGACTCCGGCGGCGGCCTGCGACGAGGCGACCAGACCCGGATCGTCGCCCAGGGCAATACCTACCTCGACCGCGAATACCCCCTCCTCGACCGCCTCATCCGAGCCAGCCGCCGCTGAGCCGGTCGCGCGTATGGGCCGACCCGAACGCGCTAAGGGGCTGCTTTCTGTAGCTCGAACAGTTTGCCCGCGCCCGCCTCGCCCAGGCGGAGGAGTTCGTCGAGTTCTTCGCGCGTGAACGGCGCGCCCTCGGCCGTCCCCTGCACCTCGACCAGGCGTCCGTCCTCGAGATGGACGAAGTTGAAGTCGACGTCGGCCGCGGCGTCCTCCACGTACTCCAGATCGAGCCTCGCCTCGCCGTCCACCATGCCGGCGCTGATCGCGGCGACCCACTGGCGGAGCGGGCTGGCTTCGATCGCGCCTTCGGCGACAAGGTGCTGGAAGGCCATCTCGAGGGCCACGCACGCGCCCGTGATCGAGGCCGTGCGGGTGCCGCCGTCGGCGACGAGGACGTCGCAGTCCACCGTCACCGTCCGCTCGCCCAGCGCGCGGAGGTCGACTGCGGCCCGCAGCGAGCGGCCGATGAGGCGCTGGATTTCCTGCGTGCGACCTCTCGCGCCGCGACGCTCTCGCCGGGTGCGCTCCGCCGTGGCTCGGGGCAGCATGGCGTACTCCCCCGTGACCCAGCCGCCGCGGCCCTCGCGCCACGGTGGGACGCTCTCGTCGATGGAGGCCGTGCAAAGCACGCGCGTCATCCCCATCCTGATGGTGCACGATCCCTCGGCGAAGGGGGCGGTTCCCGTCTCCAGGGTCGTGGGTCGGAGGGCGTCCAGCGCCCGCCCGTGTGGACGTGCCGGCATGGGGCAGCCTCGGTCGAAGGGTCGAAAAGGGGAGAACCGATGAACGGCGAACGCGTTGAGAGTATGCCGGTCGCGATCCCGCTGCGATGGCGGATCTCCGCGCTCCGCTCGGCGGCGCGTCGCCACCTGCCCGCCCGTCCGGTGATCGCGTGTCTCGCGCTGGCGGGAGCAACTCTGGGCTGTGCAGCTGACGATGTGCCGGAAGCGGAAGCCGAGATCCCGCCGACGAGCGTGCTGTTCACCGGCGCGACCGTACTCGACGGGTCCGGTGACCCGTCCTTCGTGGCCGATGTGGCGGTGGAGGGCGACCGGATCACCTTCGTCGGCGATGCCTCGGCGGCGGACCTCGTGCTGCGCGACACCCTGGCACTCGACGGCCTGCTGCTCACGCCCGGCTTCATCGACATGCACAGCCATATCACGGTCATCAGCGTTGGCGAGGCGTACGGGCTCGGGGCGGCCGAATTCCTCACCCAGGGGATCACGACCGGCGTCATCGGGGTCGACGGCTCGAGCAGCACGGATCTCGCCGGGCTCTACGCGGACCTGGAAGCGTCCGGCGTCGGAAAGAACATCATCTCCTACATCGGACACGGTTCCGTCCGCGGGGCCGTCATCGGCATGGACGACCGCGATCCCACCGCGGGAGAACTCGACGAGATGAAGGCGCTCGTCCGCCAGGGCATGGAGGACGGCGCCTTCGGGCTCTCCTCCGGACTCTTCTACACGCCCGGGTACTACGCGGAGGCCGACGAGGTGATCGGACTCGGCCGGGTCGCGGCGGAGTACCCGATCGGCGGCGAGCACGCCCCCATCTACGACACGCACGACCGGGATCTCGGCGCGGCGTACCAGGGGATCGGCTACCACGATTCGATCCGCGAGGCGATCCACATCGGTGCGGAGTCCGGCCTCCGCACCATCTTCAGCCACTTCAACGCACAGGGAGCGGCGTTGTATGGGCGGGCTTCGGAAGGCGCCGCGATCATCGACTCGGCGCGCGCGGAAGGCCTCGAAGTGGCGGGCGCGCAGCACGTCTACACGTCCACGATGTCGAGCCTGCGAGCCTACACGATCCCGCGCTGGGCGCAGGCCGGCGGCCCGGAGCAGATGGTGCGCCGCTTCCAGCATCCCGACACGGCACGGGTCCTCGACGTGCAGACGATGGAGATGCTCGAGATCCGCGGCGGTCCGGAGCAGATCGTGTTCGCCGACGCGAGGCCCGAGTTCAACGGCAAGACGCTGGCCGATGTGGCGGCCGAGCGAGGGCTGCCCGTCCCCGAGGCCGTGCGCGAGATCATGTCCGGGTCGAACCCGTGGGTGATGAACCGCGACCTCTACGACGTCGAGAACACGCGCTACCTCGCGACGATGCCGTGGATGATGACGTGCACGGACGGCGCGACGCCCGCGCCGGGGGCCGAAATCGTGCATCCTCGCGTGTACGGGGGTTTCCCGAAGAAGATCAAGGACTTCGTGGACCGGGACGGTGCGATCGGACTCCCGTTCGCGATCCGGAGCATGTCGGGCCTCGCCGCGGATTTCCTGCGGCTGGACGATCGCGGCTACATCCGCGAAGGTCTGGTCGCGGACATCGCGGTCATCGACCTCGACCGGTTCACGGATCGGGCGACGTACGACGACCCGCACCAGTTGTCCGAGGGCGTCGTGCACGTGCTCGTGAACGGCCGCTTCGCGATCCGCGACGACGAGGTGACCGGCGAACTCGCCGGCCGTCCCCTGCGGCGCCCCTGAGAGCCACGCACCGCTACCCACTGACAGATCGGAACCGAACCCATGATCTCAGCGCGCTTCGCCACGCCCGCCGCAGCCCTTCTCGCGTTCGTCCTGCTTCCGGCGGCGGTCACCGCGCAGGCCGGACTCGTGATCGAGGACGGGCAGGCGCAGATCGTCGCGGCCTTCGCGGATTCGTCCGCCTGGATCCGCCATGAACTGTGGGTCGAGACCGGGTTCGACTCCGACGGCGACGGCCGGCCGGACCGGGTGCACCTGGATGTGACGCGCCCGGCGCAGACCGACGGCGAGGGGCTCCGGGTGCCGGTCATCTACGAAACGAGCCCTTACTACTCGGGCGTCGCCGGCATCGACTTCGCGCACTTCTGGGACCTCCGCCAGGAGGTGGGCGGCGAAGCTCCGCCGCGCGACCCGTTCCCGGCCACGATCCGCCACATTCCGAGCCAGCCGCGGATCTCGAACTCGCATGTGGCGACGTGGGTGCCGCGGGGATTCGCGGTCGTCCACTCGCAGTCGCCCGGGACCGGCCAGTCGCAGGGGTGTCCGACCGTGGGCGGCGCGAACGAGTCGCTGGCGCCCAAGGCGGTGATCGACTGGCTCAACGGCCGGACGCGCGGCTTCACGAGCGTGGACGGAGACGAGGAGGTCGAGGCCTACTGGGCGACCGGAAGGGTCGGGATGACGGGCACCTCCTACAACGGCACGCTCCCCCTGGCCGCGGCGACGACAGGCGTGGAGGGGCTCGAGGCGATCATCCCCATCGCGCCGAACACCTCCTACTACCACTACTACCGCTCCAACGGCCTGGTGCGGTCGCCGGGCGGCTATCCCGGGGAGGATGTCGACGTCCTGTTCGACTTCATCTTCAGCGGCTTCCCGGAGGTCCGCGACTACTGCCTCGCGAACGTGCGCGACGAGATGACGGCGCGGCTGGACCGCGTCACGGGCGACTACAACGATTTCTGGGCGGGCCGCGACTACCTGAACCACGTCGACGGCGTGCGGGCGGCCACGCTCATGAGTCACGCCTTCAACGACTGGAACGTCATGCCCGAGCACAGCCACCGCATTGCGATGGCGCTCGGGGAGCGGGGCGTGCCGCTGCAGATCTACTACCACCAGGGCGGGCACGGCGGGGCGCCCCCGCTCGAACTCATGAACCGGTGGTTCACCCGCTACGTGGTCGGCGTCGAGAACGGCGTGGAGGAAGACCCGGAGGCGTGGATCGTGCGGGAGGGAGACGACCGCGCGGAGCCCACGCCCTATCCGAGCTATCCCCACCCCGAGGCCGACGCCGTGACGCTCCGCCCCGGCGGCGACGGGCACTGGACCGGCACGCTCTCCCTCGACGATGCGGGCGCCGGGACCGGCGCGATCGTCGACAACTTCGCGTTCACCGGCGACCAACTTGCCGCGAGCGAGTGGTCGAATCACCGCCTGCTGTACGCGACGCCGGAACTGCGCGAGGACGTCCACCTGTCGGGCGTGGCGACCGTCCGCGTGCGGATGTCGGCCGATGCGCCCGCGGCCAACCTGTCCGTGTGGCTGGTGTCGCTGCCGTGGACCGAGAGCGGGGAAATCAACGACAACATCATCACGAAGGGTTGGGCCGACCCCGCCAACGCGGGCGCCGAGGACATCGCGTCGCCCCGGGCCGGCGCATCGCTCGCGCCGGGTGAGTTCGTCGACCTGGAGTTCGCGCTTCAGCCCGACGACCAGATCATCCCGGCCGGAGCCCGCATCGGATTGATGATCTTCTCCAGCGACAAGTTCTTCACGCTGCACCCCGACCCCGGCACGACCCTCACCGTCGACCTGGGCGAAACCCGCATCGCGCTGCCCGTCGTGGGCGGCGCCGCGGCGCTACGGCGCGCCCTGGGCGTCCCCGCCTCCGAGTAGCGCCCAGAGGATAGCGCCCAGCGGATACAACCCCCGATCGACATGGCGCCTCTAAAGAATGAGGCCGCCATGCCGCGGACAGCGGTCAACATCACCGATGTCTCAACCGGGACGGGAACCATGCGCGCTTGCGGAAGCTTCCTCGCCGTCGGAGTCCTCAGTTGCGCGGCCATCGCCTGCGGCGGCGCTCACTCCGAACCCGAAGATCAGCCCCCGAACGCGGTTCTGGTCTCCGATTCCGCGGGCATCACGAACATCGCCCTGGGCCGGGTGGAGGAGCTGTCGGTACCCCTGCTGGACGCGAACATCGTCTTCTCCACCCGCGATCTCGGGGTCGAGTTGTTCTGGGTCGGTGATGCCCTCCTCCTCGGGAACGGCGACCTCGCGCTCGCCAACACCGGTTCGGGCGAGGTGCTGCTCTTCTCCGCCGACGGTTCGCTCACGGCCCGGGTTGGCGGGCAGGGCGAGGGACCGGGCGAGTTCAGCGAGATCACGACGCTCCTCGGGACGGACGGGGGGTTCCTGGCCTACGACGCGCGGCTGGCCCGCCTCAACGAGTTCTCGGAGAGCGGGGAATTTCTCACGCAGTCACCTCTCTCCGCGCAGAGCGCCATCGTGAGCCTGAAACCGCTCGCGAGAGATACCGCCGGGCACCTGCTCGCGATTCTTGGACAACAGCGGTACTTCCTCCCGGAGGGGACGAAGCGGGACACGACCCCCCTGCTCCTGTTCGCCGATCTTGAGGCCGAGCCGGACACGCTGGGCGTGCTGCCCGCCACGGAGTGGAGCTACGGCGGCATGCCCGGCGGCGGGCTCACCCGCACCGAACCCGCCTTCGGGCGGGACATCGTCGCCCGCGGATTCAGGGACCGGGCCCTTATCGGCGACACCGACGTGCTGAGCCTCTCCGTCCACGCGGCCGACGGGAGTCTGACACGCCGGATCCGCGCGTCGGCTGGCGGGTGGGCGGTGACGGCCGAAGAAATCGGGGCATGGAGAGCGGAGCGAGTCGCACGCAGGGGTCCGGACGCCCCAGACTGGTACATGGAGTTTGTCGAGAACGCACCCTACCGGGAGACGCACCCCGCCTTCCACTCGGCCGTGCTGGGTCCCGACGAGATGGTCTGGATCGGACTTGTGACCCGCCCCGGCGAGGAGACCCGCCGCTGGCTCATCCTCGGCCCCGACGGACAGCCGCGGGGATGGCTGGATCTTCCCGCCGAAGCGAGCGTGCTGGCCGTCGATGCCGACCGCTTCGTCCTCCTCCAGCGCGACGCGCTCGACGAGGAGGACGTGAGGCTCTACGATCTGCGCTTCTTGCCGTAAGTGGAAAGAACTGAAGAGGAGTACGAGTGATCGATTCGCATACGAAAGCGTGGCCTCTCGCACCCGAGGCGACCGCCGGTCGGCTCTTGACGATGCCGCTCGCCGTGGCGCTGTTCGCGCTGCTCACCGCGCTCGGGGCCCATGTGGCGGTTCCGCTCGGAATCACGCCGGTGCCGATGACGCTTCAGACCCTGTTCGTACTGCTCGCCGGGGCGCTGCTGGGCCCGGTGGCCGGGGCAAGTTCCCAGCTGCTCTACCTCGGTCTCGGCGTCGCCGGCGTTCCCGTCTTCGCCATGGGTGCCGCGGGCCTGCCCTGGATCTTCGGTCCGACCGGCGGCTACCTGATGGCCTTCCCGCTCGCCGCGGCGCTGGTGGGGTGGATCTCGGGCTCCGACGGACGCGCCCTGCGCACCGCGATTGCGCTGGTCGTCGGCTCCTCGATCATCTTCGTCATGGGTGCAGGCTGGCTCTCGGTCGTCACCGATCTCGGCCCCGGCGCCCTCTTCGCTGTCGGCGTGCAGCCGTTCCTGGCAGGCGCCGTGGTGAAGGCGGCCATCTGCTTCCTGGCGACCCGCCGGATCGTGGCGACGCGACGGCGGCGCTGAATTCGCGTCCCGCCACCCATCGAGGCGATGCACATGACGCCTCGAGCGCACCCTACGCCTCCGCGACGGGCGCGGAGACCGCCAGCTTTCACCGGTTCGTCGCCCAACGGGAGCGAGCCGACCGCGATCCAGTGACGCGAAACCGTACGGGATTGTATTCGTACGCCTGATTCGGTATGCCTGTTCGGCAGATTTGATGCGGGACAGCCCTCCGGTAACGGACGTCACCACACGGCGAAGCATGAGGACCCACCACACAACGCACGTCACGCGCGCCAGGCGCGTTGCACTCTTCGGCCTGCTCGCGGTCGTGCAGGCGTGTGCGAGCGCGACGTCCGGCGGCCGTCCATCCGAGACGCCGACTCGCCCGGACGCGGTTCGTCCGGATGCGGCGCGGGTGGCGGAACTCGAGGCGATCTACCGGGCACGCGCGGAAGCCGCCCTAGAGGGTGCGCACGAGGCGGACATCCGCTTCATGACGCACATGATCCCGCACCACGCGCAGGCGCTGGTGATGGCGGGCTTCGCTCCGGCCGCGGGCGCGAGTCCCTCGATCCGGACGCTGTGCGCGAGGATCATCAACGCTCAGACCGATGAGATCGCCATCATGAGCCGCTGGCTCTCCGACCGCGGCCTCCCCGTGCCCGACACCGGGGACATGCGGGGGCACGGGGAAGGGGCCATGCTCATGGCCGGGATGCTGACCCGCGAACAACTCGCGGAACTGGAAGCCGCGCGCGGCCCCGACTTCGACCGCCTCTTCCTCCGGTACATGATCCAGCACCACAAGGGCGCCGTCACGATGGTTCGGGAGTTGTTCGCCACCGATGGTGCGGCGCAAGACGACTTCGTATTCAAGCTGGCCTCCGACATCCACGTCGATCAGGCCACGGAAATCGCCCGCATGGAAATCATGCTCGAGGCGCTCGCCGCGCCGGAGCCGGGCGGCTGATTCGTGCAGTTCAACCCAATCGAAGGATCCGACATGTTCGCTGTGACGAAGAAACGCGACGACACTCGATTCACCGCTCGCCTCGCGGCGCTGCTCGCCGGCGTGATCGCCGTGGGAGGGTTCGCCGGCTGTGCGTACCAGTCGGCGCAGACCGGCATGGCCACCGCTCCTGTGGCCCCTGCCGCCGCGCCCATGGGCCTTCAGGTCAATCCACCCACGCCGGACCCGCGCGTCGGGCTCGCGCCGGGCATGTTCGACGCGGGCGAGGCGATCTGGAACCTCGACCTCGTCTCCACCACGCCCCCGCCGGACCCGTTCGTGGGCCAGACCAACTCCGACCTCGCCTTCTCCGGCCCGTACGCGATTCAGGGCAACTACGACGGGATTCAGATCTGGGACATCTCGGATCCAACGAATCCACAGACCGTCGTGACCTACGTCTGCCCCGCGTCCCAGAGCGATGTCTCCGTGTACGAAAATCTCCTGTTCGTATCCGGCGAGGGGTTCGGCGGAAGGCTGGACTGCGGTGACCAGGGCGTTGAAGAGGCCGTGAGCCACGACCGGCTGCGCGGGATCCGCATCTTCGACATCTCCGACATCACCGCGCCTGAATACGTGGCCAACGTCCAGACGTGCCGCGGCTCGCACACGCACACGCTGCTGGAACACCCCGGGGACGACGAGAACGTCTACGTCTACGTGTCCGGTTCCGCCCCGGTGCGTCCGGCGGAGGAACTCGCCGGCTGCTCGGGCGCGCCGCCGTCCGAGGATCCGAACTCCGCCCTCTTCCGCATCGAGGTAATCCGCGTCCCGCTGGCCGACCCGGCGAGCGCCGAGATCGTGAGTTCGCCGCGCATCTTCGAGGACCTGGTCGCGCCCCCGACGCACGGCCCGGCCCCCGACGACCTCGCGGCGCTCGAGGAGGCCCGGGCGCGCGGCGCCTTCATCATCGAGGTGCAGGGGCAGGAGATGGTGTTGCCCGAACCGGCCGCCCAGGGGATGCTCGGGCAGATGGTGGCCCAGCGGGGAGGCGAGGGTCCGCCCACCGCAGCCGACAGCGCGGCACTGCGCGAAGCGCTACCCACGATCATCGCGCAGATGATGGGACAGCAGGGCGGGGAGGGCGACGGTCCGGAGCCCGGCCCGACGCAGTGCCACGACATCACCGTCTACCCGGCCATCGGTCTCGCAGGCGGGGCATGCGAAGGCTACGGCATGCTGCTCGACATCAGCGACCCGGAGAACCCCCGGCGGCTCTCCGCCGTGTCCGACTCCAACTTCTCCTACTGGCACTCCGCCACGTTCAACAACGACGGCAGCGCCATCCTGTTCACGGACGAGTGGGGTGGCGGCGGCTCGCCGAAGTGCCGGGCCTCCGACCCGATGGAGTGGGGCGCGAACGCGATCTTCACCATCGAAGGCTCGGAGATGGTGTTCCAGAGTTATTTCAAGCTCTCCGCGCCGCAGACGCCCGAGGAGAACTGCGTGGCCCACAACGGATCGCTGATCCCGATCCCCGGTCGCGACATCATGATCCAGGGCTGGTACCAGGGCGGAATCTCGCTTCTCGACTGGACCGACACCGCGAACCCGGTCGAGATCGCCTACTTCGACCGCGGCCCGGTGAACCCCGACCGCATGCAGATGGGCGGCAGCTGGTCCGTCTACTGGTACAACGGCCTCATCGTCAACTCCGAGATCGCCCGCGGGCTCGACATCCTCGAACTGGTGCCGAGCGAGGCGCTCACGCAGAACGAGATCGATGCCGCCAACTCCGTGCAGTTGACGCACCTGAACTCCCAGGGTCAGCCGATCTTCGAGTGGCCCGCGACGTTCGCGCTCGCGAGGGCCTACCTGGACCAGTTGGAGCGGCACGGGGGTCTCGCCGCCGCGAGGATCGACCGTGTCCGGGCCGGACTGGCCGAGGCCGAGGGGATGACCGGATCCGCGCGCGCCGACGCGCTCCGGTCGCTGGCCGACGGCGTATCCCGTGGCGCCGCCGGGGCGGGAGACGCCGGGAAGGTCCGCATGCTGGCCGATGCCGTCCGGTCCCTCGCGGGAGCGGGGATGTAGGGAACGCGGGGCGGGACGCCCGGCGCAGTCCGGGACATGCCCACCTTGATCGAAGCCCCGGCCGTCATCGAGGCGGCCGGGAACCAGCCCAAGCGGATCGAGGAGTACGCGGGCCGCGTCCGGACGGGACACGAGGGCGTCAGCGTGGCGCGCATGGTGGCGCCGTCCGGCTGGGTCGAACCGGGTCAACGTCCCGAGTTCGAGGAGATCACCGTCGTGCTGAGCGGATCACTGCGCGTGGAGCACGAGGACGGCGTCATCGACGTGGACGCGGGCCAGGCGATCGTCACCCACCCGGGCGAATGGGTCCGCTACAGCGCGCCCGGCCCCGAGGGAGCCGAGTACGTCGCCGTCTGCCTCCCCGCCTTCTCCCCCGACACCGTCCACCGCGACCCCTAGGTCGGGAGCCCCTCCCAGCGGACGTCGGGGACGCACTCGAATCGTTTCGCCATCACTTCGAGCGCCTCCGGGTTGTTGTCCACGAGGATGAAGTCCCGGCCCAGTTCGTGGGCGGCCATGCCGGTCGTGCCGCTTCCGGCGAAGAAATCGAGCACGAGGTCGCCGGGGTTCGAGGAGGCTGTGATGATGCGGCGGAGGATGCCGAGCGGCTTCTGGGTCGGGTATCCCGTCCGCTCGGCGCCGCTCGTGGGGACGATCGTGTGCCACCAGGTGTCCGTGGGGAGTTTGCCGCGCGCGGCCTTCTCGGGCCCCACCAGCCCCGGAGCCATGTATGGGATGCGCTCGATCTCGTCCACGTTGAAGACGTAGTTCGACAGATCCTTCACGTAGAACAGGATGTTGTCGTGCTTCGCCGGCCACCGCGTCTTCGGTCGCGCGCCGTAGTCGTAGGCCCAGATGATCTCGTTCAGGAGATTCTCCGGGCCGAACAGGTCGTCGAGGAACAGCCGGCAGTGGTGCACCTCCCGGTAGTCGACATGGAAATAGAACGATCCGTGCGGCGCGAGAACGCGATACGCATCGACGAGCCGGGGGCCGAGGAACGCGAGGTAGTCGTCGAATCGATCCGCGAAACGCCGGGTGCCGAGGACGGTCGTCTCGTAGCGCTCGCCGTGGAAGCCCGTCCGGTCGCCGACATCTCCGCCGGAGGCGCGCCGGGTTCGGATCCGGGTGCGCCGCTGCGTGCGGCCGGTGTTGAAGGGAGGGTCGATGTAGATGAGATCCGCGTGTCCATCCGGCAGGCCCCGGAGCGCGTCCAGGTTATCTGCATGGATGATCCTGGGCATCGCATCTCCCGTGACGATGAAGCCCACGCGCCGTGGCGACGGTCAGAACTCCCGAAGCTAGTGTAGAGCGGCGGAAACCTGCGAGTCACCGAGAGTGCCCGGGGCGCCGGCTCAGCGCGGCGAGGAGTGACGCCCATTGCCGGCTCGCCGTCTGGATACCACGATCAACCCCCGTTGGATCGTTCGCTCGAATCGCGGCCTGACTGCCTCCGGGCCGCGCCGCTGACAACGTTGGATACGCGCCTCGACACGGCGCCGCACCGGAGACGCCAATGGAATACGATCCCACCCTCCCCTGGTACCGACGCCTCCACTGGCAGGTGCTGTCGGCCATGATCCTCGGTCTCGGCGTAGGCTGGGCCTTCGGGCTGCCCGCGGCGAATGCGATCGGCTGGATCGGCGAGCTGTTCATGAAGCTGCTCCGGATGATCATCGTGCCGCTCGTGCTCACGTCGATCGTGTCCGGGGTCGCCTCCGTGGGCGGGGGGAGGGCGATCGGCCGCCTGTTCGGAAAGACGATGGGCTACTACGTGCTGTCCAGCATGCTGGCGGCGCTGACCGGCCTGCTGATGGTGAACCTCATCCGGCCGGGCGTGAACGCCGACATGGGTGCGGCGGCGCAACAGGACGTACCCGAACTCAGCACGCCGGACTCTGCCGTCGATCTCATCCTCGACATCGTCCCGAACAACTTCTTCGCCGCCGCTTCGGCCGGCGACATGCTGGCGATCATCTTCTTCTGCATCGTCTTCGGCGCAGCCATTACGGGACTGCCGGAGAAGCCCCGCGTGGTCGTCACCGACATCTTCAACGCCTTCTTCCAGGCGATGATGGCCCTCACGTCGGGGATCATAAAGTTCCTCCCCATCGGCGTCTTCGCGCTGATCACGAAGATGGTGGGGGAGACCGGCTTCGAACGCTTCGCCGCGCTCGCGAAGTACTTCGCCACGATCGGGTCGGGGCTCACGATCCACCTCTTCATCACGATGCCGCTTCTGCTCATCGTGCTGGGCCGCATCAAGCCGCTGGTACACTTCGCGAACCTGCGCGAGCCGCTCCTGACCGCGTTCTCGACGAGTTCGTCGGGCGCGACGCTCCCGGTCACGATCAAGACGCTGCGGGAGAAGGTGGGCGTCTCGAACAAGGTCTCGTCGTTCGTGCTCCCCATGGGCGCCACGGTGAACATGGACGGCACGGCGATCTTCGAGTGCGCCGGCGCCCTCTTCATCGCGCAGGTGCTCGGGGTCGACCTTACCATCGGGCAGCAGGCGATCGTGGTCCTGACCGCGCTCCTCGCCTCGATCGGCGCGGCGGCGGTGCCCTCGGCCGGCGTGGTCGTGATCTTCATCGTCCTCAACGCGATCGGCCTCGGTGACAACCCGGAGGCGATCACGATCGTGGGCGCGATGCTCGCCATCGACCGACCGCTCGATATGTACCGCACCGCGGTCAACGTGTTCAGCGACTCGTGCGGCGCCGCGATCATCGCCCGCTCCGAGGGAGAGGAAGGGGTAGACACCGAGGTTCGCCACTGACGGTGGGACGGGCCTGACGCGGGGGCCGCGAGAACACCGGCCCCCGCGTGATCACCTTGGTTTCAGCCCGTTCAGAATGGCGGCCTGCGCCCCGCGCTTCGTCTGAATGTCGATCGCGCCGCCACGGGCGCGCGGCCCGTAGAGCAGGATCGCGGCGCGCCCCTTCACGACCTCCACGTGATCGATGTCCAGGGCCTCGCCATCCGATAGTTTGAAGTCATCCGGCTGCTTGACCCCGTCAATGATGATCAGCGGCGAGACCGAGCGACATTCCGTACTGATCGAGGTAGGCCCGCGCAGCACGATCGACTCGTCCTCTCCCGGTGGATCCCCCGGCGGCGCCGACCGGACCGCCGACTCCTTGCCGTCCTCGAGGGGCGGTGTGTCCGTCGCCGGTGTGGGGACCTCTTCGGTGAGAGCCGGTTCGGCCTCGGGCGGTTCTGCCGGAGGCTGTGCTACGGGAGTCCGTTCGACGGGGACGGAGAGCCGGGAGGGTTCTTCGACCCCGAAATCCGGCGCGAATGGCGACTCCGCGCGGTCGCACCCGACGCTCGCCAGAACGCAGGCCAGCAGCATGGCGGTGGCCGCCGGACTCGCGAACCCGAACCTGCCTGGCCGGCTGAACCGCACGAACCCTCCCTTCGCGTACGTCGTCATCCGTAATCCCGTGTGCTAAACGCCCCGTTGCCGCGTTATGCGACAGTTCGATGGCCTCCACGGACCGCGATTCGGCTTGCGCGCGGCCGATCCGGGATCGAACGTGACCGCATGCAAGGAGGTTCGGCGAATGCCTGATCGCAGGGAGTTTCTGAGCCTGGCCGGCATCGGCGGCGGCAGCGCGCTGCTTGGGGCCTGCGCGGGGGGCGAAGCGGGATTCGCTTCCGCCCGCGCGGGGAGCGAGGGGCTGGACCCGACCGCTCGCGCACTCCTCGACGAGTTGCGCGAGATCCCCGTCGACGACACGCACTGCCACCCGATCACCTTCAACGACACGCAGACGGATCCCGACCAGTTCGTCGAGCGGCTCGCGCTCTCCGCCTTCCCGATGGACCGCTACTTCCCCGCCGGCGTCTACGGACGCTGGCAGGCGGGCGATGCCTCGGAGCGCGCCACGCTCGACGCCGAATTCGACGTCGCCGCCACGCGCGCCCGCGTCCTCGAACAGGCCGGCGAAACCGTCTTTCTCCGCTATCTCGTCAAGGAACTCGCCGCCTTCCTCGACTGCGAGGCCACCTTCGAGGCCGTGATCGAAGCCCGGAACGAGAGGGGCCGGGACTACGCGAGCTATCTCGGCGCCCTGTTCGCCGACGCGAACATCGAGAACGCGATGGTCGACATGGGCTACCGGGAGGGAATGGACCAGGCGGGCATCGACCGCTTCAAGGACGCGATCGCCCCGTCGCGCGGCCGCCACATCCTGCGCGTGGACACGATCCTCCGCGGCCTCATGGGCGACGACCTCGACCTCGGGATCGACGAGATCGAGACCGGGATGATGGCCGAGATCGAGGCGGGACTCGACGGCGACGGCAACCTCGGCGCCCCCTCGTACGGGATGAAGTCGTACCTGCTCCCGCGCCTGGGCCTCCTCAAGCCGCACTTTGACCGAGAGGCGGCCCGCCGCTCATGGGACGCGTTCCGGGCGCGGCGCGCGCGCGGCGAGGTCCCGGCGGCGGACACCCGGGATCGCGACGAGTATTGGCAGTTGCAGGGCGAAGCGCTGATTTACCTCCACTCGCTTGCCCTCGAGGCGTGTCTGGAGCGCGACATGCCGATGCAGTTCCATGCCGGTGACGGGGAGGCACCGCGCGGGATCATGCGGAACCAGGATCCGTTCCTCATGGAGGAGATGGTCCGCTTCGAGCGCGGCGGCGTGATGCGCATGCCGCAGGTCATCCTCATCCACGCGGGCTACCCGCTGATCGGGCAGGCCGCATGGCTCACGCACCTGTACGCGAACTGCCACTTCGAACTGTCGCTCGCCGCGCCCCTCATCCACCACGGCATGCTGCGCATGTTCCTGGAGGTGATGGAGGTCGTCCCCCTGTCGAAGATCCTGTTCGGGAGCGACGCCTATCACCTGCCCGAGTTCTACTGGCTCGCGGCCAAGTGGGGCCGACGATTCCTCGCGCAGGCACTCGGGATCTACGTGGACGCCGGAATCCTGACCCGCGACGAGGCCGTGGCGGCCGCGCGCATGATCCTGCACGAAAACAACCGCCGCCTCTACCACCTCGATGACTGACCTCGGAGGACCCATGAAGACGACCGGCCGCGCGATTCGAAGCGCCCTGAGCGCTCTCTCGGCGCTGATCCTTCTGGCCACCGCCGCGGAAGCCCTGCAGCCGATGCAGATGATCGGGGCTCCGGACCGGGGCCCGGATGAAGGCGAAGGACCATACGACCGCCTCATCATCCGCGGCGCCACCGTGATCGACGGCACAGGCGCGCCCCCCATAGGGCCGATGGACATCGTCATCGAGGGGAACCGGATCGTCGACGTCGTCGGCGTTGGCGTCCCGCAGCGCCCCATCGACGAGTCGCGCCGCCCCGGGCTTACGGTCGAGGGCAACCCGGACGCGGTCGTGCATGAAATCGACGCGACCGGCATGTACGTCCTGCCGGGCTTCGTGGACCTCCACCTCCACACGGGCGGCGTCCCCAAGGCGCCCGAGGCCGAATACACGTACAAGTTGTGGATGTCGCACGGGATCACGACCGGGCGCGGCGTCGCGTTCGGCCCCCACGACTGGTCCGTGCGGGAGAAGGCCCGGAGCGCGGCGAACGAGATCGTGGCCCCACGCATGTGGGTCTATCCCTTCACGGGCGCGGGCGGGGAGGGATGGAGCGGCCGCCTGATCGACACCCCGGAGGACGCGCGCGACTGGGCCCGGTACGTGAAGGAGTCGGGCGGCGACGGGCTCAAGCTCAACTCGTTCCGCCCGGAAATCATGGAGGCGCTGCTCGACGAGGCGGCACAACTCGGCCTCGGGAGCACGGCCCACCTCGGCCAGATGGGCGTCGCGCAGATGAACGCGCTCGACGCCGCGCGCCTCGGTCTCGGCACCGTCACGCACTTCTACGGGCTGTTCGAGGCGCTGTACAGGGACCACGATGTCCAGCCGTGGCCCCCGGAGATGAACTACAACGACGAGCAGCACCGCTTCGGGCAGGTGCCCATGCAGTGGAACCTGATCCACGAGCCCGGGAGCCCGGAGTGGAACACCTTCCTCGAGGAGATGCTCGCGCTCGACGTCACCCTCGACCCCACGATGACCGCCTACCAGGCGAGCTGGGATATCGACGACCAGATGTACGCGCCCTGGCACGAGACCTACACACTGCCGACGCTGTGGGAGTTCTACGAGGCGAACCGCGAGGACCACGGCTCGTACTACTTCGACTGGACGACCTGGGAGGAGGTCGCGTGGCGAGATTTTCTCGAGGTGTGGCACGACCTGCTCAACGACTACAAGAACATGGGCGGCCGCGTCACGGCGAGTTCGGACGCGGGCTACATCTACAACCTCATGGGGTTCTCCACGATCCAGGAGATGGAACTTCTGCAGCACGCCGGGTTCCATCCGCTGGAGGTGATCCGCGCCGCGACCATGCACGCGGCCGAGACGCTGTTCAAGCCCACGGGCCGTCCCATCGAGTTCGGCGTCGTGCGGCGCGGCCTGTTGGCGGACCTCGTGATCGTGGAAGAGAACCCGATCCAGAACCTCAAGGTTCTCCACGGCACCGGGGCGCGGCGCCTGAACGACGAGACGGGTGAGGTCGACACCGTCGGCGGCATCCTGTACACGATCAAGGACGGCATCGTCTACGATGCGAAGCAACTCCTCGCCGACGTGGCTGAAATGGTCGAGGCACAGAAGCGCGTCGTGACTACGACGACCGACTACGGAGATTCGAATAGATGAGTGAGAGGACGGAGACGGCGACGCTGGGCGGGGGGTGCTTCTGGTGCCTCGAGGCCGTGTATCAGCTTCTGGGAGGCGTGCACGGCGTGAAGTCCGGGTACGCCGGAGGGCATGTCGAGAATCCCACCTACGAGCAGGTATGCACGGGTCGGACCGGGCACGCGGAAGTCGTGCGCGTCACCTTCGATCCGGATACGGTCTCGTTCGACGATCTGCTGGATGTCTTCTTCACGATCCACGATCCGACGACGCTGAACCGGCAGGGTGCGGATGTGGGAACGCAGTATCGTTCGGCGATCTTCCACGAGAGCGAGGCGCAGAAGGACGCGGCCGAGCGGAAGGTGGCCGAGATCACGGCGGCCGGCCTCTGGCCGGATCCGATCGTGACGGAGGTGGCCCCGCTGGAGACGTTCTACCCGGCCGAGGCGTACCACGACGATTACCTGAATCGGAATCCGACCCAGCCGTACTGCCAAGCGGTCGTCGCGCCGAAGGTGGCGAAGTTCCGCCGCCAGCACCTCCAGCGCCTGAAGCGCGGAGCGGGCGTCTGACCGAGGCCGCCGCGCTGTCTGTGCGGCGCGGGCCTTCACCGCGGGTCGCCGGGTGACGACGCCGGCCCACGCGGCGCTCAGCCTGATCGTCCTGGGCCGGTCGGAGCGCAACGCCCTGCCGGTCGCGCTCGGGGCCGTCGCCCCCGATGTCCCGATGCTCGTCTTCTACGCCTGGGAGCGGCTCGTGCGCGGCGTATCGGAGGGCCGGATCTGGTCGGAGCGCTACTTCGATCCCGGCTGGCAGGTCGTGTTCGATATCCCGAGTTCGATTCCCCTCCTCGGGATCGCCATTTGCATCCTCCTGGCGCTCATCGGCCGACGCTCGACCGCCGGGCACATCCCATCGGCGGGGGTGGCCGCCGCGCCGCGGCCGGCGAGGCTCACCGCATGGGCCCTGTTCATCGCAAGCATGATCATCCACGCTCTGGGCGACCTCCCCCTGCACCGGGAGGACGCGCACCGCCACTTCTTCCCCTTCAGCGACTGGCGGTTCACGAGTCCCGTGTCCTACTGGGACCCCGAGCACTACGGTGGGTACGCGGCCGTCGGCGAAGTCATCCTCGTCCTGGCGGTTTCCATCTTCCTCTTCCGAGCCTACCGCGGCCGGGGCCGCTGGATTGTCGCCGGCGTGGCCGGCATCTACGCGCTCTTCATCGGCTTCGCCGTACTGGTGTGGTCCGGCTTGTGATGGTCGTCGCGGCGGTCTTGAGCCGAGCCCGTCCGTGAGCAGGCCGAGCCGGCCCGTGGGCGTGCCGCGCATCGACCGGTTCCCGCTCGGGGCACGGGTCCGTCTCGCGGATCTGGCGGTCGACCCCTACCCGATCTTCGCCGAACTGCGAGAGGCCGAGCCCGTCACCTGGGTGCCGGAGATCCAGCGCTGGTTCCTCACGCGGCGTGACGACATCCTCGCCGTGCTCCGGGACCCCGACCTCTTCACGACGGATGCGCCTTCCACGATCCGCGACATGTTCGGCGTCCACATGATGACGACGGAAGGTCCGACGCAGATCCGCTACAAGCGGAAGTGTCTGCCCCCGTTTCACGCCTCCCGCCTGACGACGACTTCACTGCCGCCCCTGGTCGCGGAAGTCGAGCGCAGGGTGGAGACGATGCGGTCTGCGGCCAGGCCGGCTGACAGCGGACGGGAGGGTCGGTGGCAAGCCGGGGAGGTGCGGACAGGCGTGGCGCGGCCGGTCGCGCTCCACTCGGTGCTGTCCGTGCTCGGCATCCCGCTGACCGAGACAGAGCGCGTGAACGAGTGGTACGAACACTTCGCCCGGGCGCTGGCGAACTTCGCGGGCGACCCGGACCTGCGCGCCGCCGGCAAAGGGGCGGCGGACGCGTTCGGCCGGGCGCTCGCCCCGATCCTCGAGGAACTCGAACGGGAACCGGACGGCAGCCTCCTCTCCGACCTCGCGTGCGACCACGTCGACCCGCTCACGGCGGAGGAGATCCGCTCCAACGCGCTCATCATCCTCTTCGGCGGCATCGAGACGACCGAGTCGATGATCGCCAACGCGGTGTGGGCGCTGCTCTCGCATCCCGAACAACACCCGGCGACGCGAGCGAGCGAGGCCGCCCTGGACCTGGCGATCGAGGAGACCCTGCGCTGGGAACCCGCGGTACAATCGGCCGCCCGCCACGCGACCCGCGACACCGAGATCCGCGGCGTCCGCATCGCGGAGGGAGAGGTGGTCCACTGCATGCTGGGCGCGGCGAACCGGGATCCCGCGCACTTCGAGCACCCCGACCGCTTCGACGCGACCCGCCGGAATGCCGGCGACCACCTGTCGTTCGCGGTGGGCCGCCACTTCTGCCTCGGCGCCCCGCTCGCCCGCCTCGAGACCCGCGTCGTGCTCGAAACGCTATGGGCCCACTGCCCGGGACTGCGCCTCGACCCGGATCGTACCGCGGCCCCCCATGGCTACGAATTCCGGAAGCCCGAGACGGTGTGGGTGGAATGGACCGGAATGAGTTCCGGTTAGGTCGAACTCGCGACGTTTCCGCGGGAACGTTTTTCGGTGCTCGCGTCCGTCAGCAGTCCGCGCCGCAGTGTGCGGCGACGAGGCGCGTGAGGATGCCCATGTAGTCGCTCCACGGCGTCTGGGCGTCGGGCACCGTCTTGTGCGCGACCACCATGCCCACCGACGGGATGACCGTGATGAACTGGCCGTAGGCGCCACGCCCGCTGTACGCCCCCTCGAATCCCTCCGGCACCGCGGGGCCGTCCCACACCCACCACATGTACCCGTATCCGAACTCGCCTCCGCGCAGGCCCTCCGGATTCATCTCCCCGGAGGGCGTGACCACGCTCGTGATGCGCTCGGCCCACCCCTGCGGCAACACGCGCGCTTCCCCCCACACGCCGCCAAGAAGCATGACGTGGCCGATGCGAGCCATGTCGCGCGTGGAGAGGACCATGTGGTAGGCGAGATTCCGGGAGCGCGCCGCGTCCCCCGACTTGCGGTGGATCGACCGGTCCCAGTCCTCAAACCCGAGCGGCAGGGCGAGGTCCGTTTCCAGCGCGTCGTAGATGTTGCGGCCGGTGAGCTGCTCGAAGACGGCCCCGGCCGCGTTGAAGTCCCAGTTGCTGTACAGGTAGTAGGTGCCGGGTTCCTGCGAGC